>NZ_CP026995.1:620405-930607 GCF_013407185.1 Nitrosopumilus ureiphilus
CAGTTGTACAGTCCACATCTTTTCTGTCCTGATTTATAACGTAAATTGTTTGGCATAGAATTTGGTTTTAATCTCTCACAAATTCCCTTACATATTTGTCCCATAGGCACAAAATTGACTTTTGAAACTTAAGGATGAAGGAACATTGTTACGTATCATTTGATAACAAGGCCTTTTATTCAAAATACAATGAAACTAGCAATGAACGGAAAAACAAAGTACATGATTCCAGCATTTGCAGCAGTTTTTGCTTTGATGTTTGCCTTTACGCCATTTGTTATGGCAGAAGAAGACGGGGAATATACAAATGAAAAACATGCAAAATGGGGTGGTGAAAAACACTTCAAAAAAGGAAATCATGGAAAAAAGGCAATCCTAGTTGAAGGATTTACTGGTTCAATCCAGGTTCCTGAAGAGATGACCAGAGAAACACATAGTGAATTAAAAGACCAAGTTACAGTTTCTCTAAGTCAAGCTGTTTCTGTTGCTGAGGATAACGGTGTTACTGATGCAATGAAAGCAAGTATTGGAATTGTAAAAGATGCTGAAGGCAACAAGTATGTTGTATGGACCATTACCAGCATAGACAAGGATACAGAATCTGAAACAATAACTAAGAATATCTTTGTTGTAGATGCAGGTGATGCTGTAAACTTTACTACGATTACCAAATCATTTGATCATTCAGAAATGAAAGAGAGAATGCATGGTGATAAAACTGCAAAGTTTGAAAAATTCCAACAAAAATTCTCTGAACCAACTGGTGATGCAGAAGTTGATGCTGCAAGGGCTCAATTTCTAGACTTGATGCAACAATTAAGAGATGCATACGAGAATGGAGATACTGAAACTGCACAATCAATCAAAGACCAACTACATGAACTCAAATCATCATTTCTCAATATGAGAAATCCTCACTTCTAATCACTTCTTTTTTCTTATTTTTACTCTTGAGAGATAAAATGAAACTACATAAGTATCCACAGATAGCAACATTTCTTTCAGATATCATACAATCATGATATTTAGGCAAAGTTTTTTGTCCACATTTCAAACAAATTTCAATATATGAAATTCTACATTCAGAACATTTTGAAAAATCATATAATTTATTCCCATATTTTCTACATGATTCATCAGGCAATCAGTAAACTCCCAAGATCTGTATTTTCTTCCCATCATTGCTTGAGTGCACAGATATAGTTTGATGAACAAAATATCTTAAGATACGAATGGGCTTATTCTGATTCTGAAAGTGTTTAAGGCTCAAGGAAGATTCTGACATCATTAATTCCAATATCACAAAGTTAAACAAAAGACTAGTCGATATAGAAACTGAAAACTCTTTGATTATCAGTCTATGGAGCATAATTTGATCAATTTTTTTTATCTATAGTTTTCCTTAATGGTTAAATGAGAGGGGGTTGTCTATATCCCCCGATGTGTAATGCTCCCATCGGGATTTGAACCCGAGTCTTTGGCTTGAGAAGCCAAAATGCTTAACCGGACTACACTATAGGAGCTTGATAAAAAACAAATCAAATCTCAATTTAAAGGAAATGTTTTGACTTTGCATGAATTTGTAAAACTTTGTGAGTTAGTTCCTTTATAGAAAAAAGCAAAGGTACCAATTTATGGATATTCAAAAATTCATTGTAGAACATGAATTAACTAGATTTCCAGTTGGTTTGGGCGGTTGTAGAATATCTGAGATAACTGATAATTCATGTGGCTATGATGTTTTCGTTTTTGATGATAAATCAGGGCAAGAAATTCTAAAGTTTGAAAATGGGATTGTTATGATTCATCATGCATCCTTATCTGAAACCCAATCCAAACAGCTACTGCAATATGATAAACTGCAAATTATTCAAGATGAGTCTTGGGAACTTAGAATGTTTCTATCAAAGATCAATGAAAAACGTACATTACTTTATTCTGATTTTGCCAAAAACTCTCTGATTGAATCACTATTTTGTTGTCAAAAAACTAAAGAATCAATTAAATTCTCTGATGTATTTGGTCCTTGTTGGCAAAAATGTGCTGCGTTTTATTTGGCAGACGCTATCTCTTCTCTAAACTATCAGCGAATCAGTCCTTCTCACATGCTTGATCTTCTACGAAAGTTAGAAAAAAATCAAATCAATGAGCATATTTCTACTGTTACTCAAACTGTGGGAATTGAGAGAGCTACTCCTCCATTACTTGAAAGGATGCTAAAATCTACGATTGGTTTTTCTGATTTGGTTGAAAAAAACAACCACTCTCAAATAATTCAGCAAAAATACGATTTCTTTGTAAACAACTCGATGCTCTCTGACTGTTATTTTTACTTGGGTTGGACAAACAAAGAAAATTTCATAAAAATTAAGAATAATCTGAATAGGGAACAGGATCTTATTCATATTCTAAAGGTGGCCTTTGATGTTGAGGCTGACATGAATTTAGTTGAACAACAAGCAAATACTGTAGAAAAGTCATGCAATTCCATACTTGGCATTCTTTGAAGGATGAGTAATTTCTCATCTCTTGTACTAACCTTTTAAAACAAGTAAGATTACTCAATATTCATGGTAGATCAAGCATGCGGATGCGAAGCTGATAGCGGCGATCCTGAATACTCATGCGATTGTGCTATGCAAGGTCATTGTATATGCAGCGCAGATTGCAAATGTTCAACTGACGTTTGTAAAGAAGCTGTCGGAAATATGTAGTTCGATAGTTTATTACAATCTTATTTTTATTTTTTTAATTAATCTTCATCTTCCTCAAAGCCCCAAGATTTTACTAATTCTTTTTGGAACTTGTCTGCTTGTTTCTCATCTAATCCAAATCCGCAGTTCTTGTGTGTTGGAACAACTGTCATACCATCTAGTTTGAACTCTACTTCAAACAAGTGTACTTTGGAGCATTCACACATTTCTGGAATTCCTGTACATTTTCCTCTATATTTGCTTATTTGAATAACCTTTAACTATCCGTTTTGCCAATTTTTTTCAGATTTGAAAGGATCATTACTAATAATTCCACTATTTGCTGCTTTACTGTTAGGTTCATTATCACTTCCATCTGCATTTGCGCAATTCCAATCAGGTGGTGTAGATAAAGAAGGATCATGGTATGCAGGTGAAGGTCTCAAAAAAGGAGATTTCTTTTCTTATTCAATGTGTCATGTTGATTACAAAGAATGCACTAAATTTGAAATGGATATGTGGATAAAAGGTGACAAACAAGTGGGAAGCGAAACCAAGTGGTTAGCTGAAGTTGTCGTTTATGATGGTGACAAACGAGTTGTAGGTGAAATGGAGCTCGGAAAAATTGCGCCAGAGCCAACCGGTGGTAGTATTGAATTGGGCGTTTACCGAGGTGCATTCAAATCATCTGTAGTTTGGCTTTCCGCATTTGCAACATCTGATGCCAGCTCTGGCGGAAAAGGTCCTAAAGAATTCAAAGCTACGTCATGGGGTAAAATTGGAAACATTGGTGGAGAACAAGTACTTCCAAAAGCAATAGAGACCATTACAGTTCCAGCAGGTACTTGGGAAACCGTACAAATGTATTGGAAAACTGGGGGAGTTGGAAGTAAAGTTTGGATTGTAGATGATTTTCCATTTCCAATAAAAGCTAAAACTTACACACATGTATCAGAGGGAATACCTCCAACTGAATACGAATTTACATTATTAGAGTATCGAGAAAATGTCCAAACCAGTCCCTTTGAAGGAATTATATCCACTGAAGATGAGTTTGCAGCAGCAGGATGTGAAACTAATTTTGAAAAATCTGTCAGTGTTAAAAAACCTACAACAGAATTCACTTATCAAGTTCATGTATTTTATGGTCCTGAAGATCCTGTTGTAGGGTGTGAAATGCAATGGCTAGTTAGTTTCATTAGTAAATTCGATGATACTGAATATCTGAATCAGGTTCAATATGATTTACTAGTTGTTGATAAGAATTCAAATCCAATAAGATCACTTGCGCAAGAAGAAAGTAAACAATATCTTTATTCCCCATCTGGACAAGCACTTCTTGATTTTATTATCAAAGAAAAACCTGGAACTGCAAATTATGTGATATGGATTTATGGATTAGCTCCTGAGGGAGTTGTCCCAAATCCATCCAAGTCTCCTTCTGATTTTTTGAAAATCCCTGTTCAAATCTATGCTCCTGATGGAACTACTGTACAAAAAATCCCTGATTGGATTAAAAACAATGCAGGATGGTGGGCAGATGGCTCTATCGATGACAATTCATTTGTACAAGGAATACAATTCTTAATCAAAGAAGGAATCATGAAGATTCCACAAACCCCTCAAGGCTCTGATGGTAGTGCAAAAAACATCCCATCCTGGATTAAAAACAATGCAGGATGGTGGGCAGATGGCTCTATCGATGACAATTCATTTGTACAAGGAATACAATTCTTAATCAAAGAAGGAATCATGAAGATTCCCCAAACTCCTAAAAAACCAACTGGCTATCAGCCCGAATCCCTGTTTGATTAAAAACCAATTATTTGATGTTCTACATTCAAATTACTAAATTTCTTTAAAATAATGAATTAAAATGGTGGGTCTTTTCAAACATCCAAAACGTCGTCTGAAAAAATTACTAAAGGATGGCGAATATGATGAGGCTGTAAAATTTGGAAAGAATCTGGAATCTGAATATTCTGATGATCATGATTTTATGTTCATCATGGGAAGTGTTTATTTTATTGTAGATGACGCAAAAAAAGCATTACCCTATTTTGAGAAAGCCCTTGAACTTGACAATAATGACATAGAAAACCTTACACTGAAAACTAATGTTCATTTGGCATTGGAGCAAAAAGATGAGGCCATTGATTGTTGTAGACGTATTCTTAAATTACAACCAGAAAACTCTGAAGCTGAATCCTTACTTGAGCAACTAGAAAGTCTCTAATTTGAAAAATTTTTATTTCTTCATAGGATAGGCATTCTCTAATAACCAATTACAAAATTCTGTAACATTTTCAGTAAACTCAGTCCAGATGTGAATCGAGTGTGGTAGTATGTCTATCTTCCAATTTTTTGTAAATACTCTGACACCTTCTTTATTTTCATACATGTAAGCATCTTCTGTTTGAACATCTCCGAGCATCTCTTTTGCTTTTTGTTTAATTGTTTCTCTATCTATGGGAAATCTCTTTAGATCATAGTTAACAATTAAACTTAAATCTCTTTTTCCATACATGTCAAATTCTTCAATTGTTCCTTCTTTTGGAAAATTGACAATTAATTTGATATTGTATTTTTTACCTACTTCTTTTCCAATTTCAACAATTCTTGCATATCCCATTCCTGGATTTTTCTTTAAAAGAAATCTGATTTGTGCCAAGTCTTTTTTTAATTGCTCTTGCAGATCAGTGACAATTTCTGAAAATATCATACTTTTTCTAACCAAAATTCCTATTATAATCATTAATCTATCTCAAGATTGGTTTTTTTAGAACTTAGATTAATTCTGAGCATGGCAATGCCAATGGATTTTGATGGAATGCGCACTGATGATGCATCAGAGAGAACAGACAACGTTGATGAATACAGAAGAACCTGCATTGATTTTATCGAAGATATATCACATGATTATGAGGCATGGGTAGACTATTACAAATTGCCTGAAGATGAAGACAAACGAAGACGTGCAGGTATTCGTGCAACAATTACTAGAACAAATGAGTGGATAGCAAAGGTTGCCCAGTCTATCAAGGCAGTAGATGTAGTGATGAATGATGGAATACAAAAAATGGCCGAATCAACTGCTGGAAAACCATTTCAAATTGGAGTTTTTGTAAATCAAAAATCGAGTTACACAGAAACAAGGCTTGGTATAATTGACGTAAATGTTAAAGCCAACGGAAGAGAAGGAAGAAAAACAAAACTTGGATTTCATTTTAAAGATGATAGATTTAGAATAGAATCTACTTGTGATGCATACATAGATGAGAATAATTTACCAACGCAAGAATCTGATCTCTTGGATATTCATCTTAAACTTCATGCAGAAAATGCAAATACTCGTGATGTGATTTCCTTTACTGTAACTGTTTGTGAAATTGAAAATGATGTTGAAATTGACCGAAGAGGAATTTCAACTATCGTTCATCTTGTATGATTTAACGTAAAATCCCATCTTCCATATATTCAATAAACTTTCCAGTGTTTTCAAGTTTTATTGAATTGATTTGTTCTAAATTGTTAAAGTAATTCATCTTTAGATATTCTTCAGATGCAGTATACAGCACATCATCAATATAGAATGTTCTTGCATATCCCATTCCGTAATAGCGAGAGTCCTCAGCTGAGTGAGTTATTGTCCCTTTGAGATTAAATCCGTCTGATTTATCTAAATCAAAAACATAGAATCCACTCCAGCGATTATAATCTGGTGCAATCATTTTTGAACTTGGAATTTCCTTCAAACTATTAGCATCACTATTTATTGGAATTGAAAGAACGTCTCTTTTTTTATCAAAAAAGAATGCTTTGTGATTATTTAGTGATTCAGAATAAGTGGAACTATCTCCGATTATTATGTCATCTACAACCTTTGGATTTTTTACGTCTGCTACATTAAACAATGCAATCTTTACTCCTAATTGCTGAACTCTACCATTTTCAATTTCTTTGGTGTCTCTGCCAACTCCGATTATATGCTCTTTATCATATGGGTGCAAATAGTTTGAAAATCCTGGAATCTTCAATTCTCCTAGAACCTTTGGTTTGTCTGTTGACAAATCAATTACAAAGAATGGGTCAATTTGCTGAAATGTTACCAAGTATAGTCTATCGCCCATAAATCTGGCTGAGAAAATACTCTCATCAGGCGCAATCTTGTCTAATCCTCCGACGATATTTAGCTGCTCATCTAATACATAAACTGCGTTTGCACGAACAGTTCCCTGATGTTGAACATAGTATTCTGTAGTGGTTGCAACTCTGAATCTATTTCCATTTTCATCCATTGAAAACTGGTTTAACAGTCTACCTGGAACTGAACCCTTTGCAACATATTCTATTTTATCCTCATCAATTGAAATTTTGTGAATGATTGTTTTGTTTGTATCTTCTTGAATTTTTGCATCATATTTGTTTAGGGCGCCTTTAATTTTGTCAAATAGTTTTTCTTTGCCTTCTTTATTCATTTTATTGTATGAATTTTGCATTAATTCTGAAATTTTCATCCATTGAGAAGATGAACTAATTGAAGAATCATTTTGAATCTCCTTAATTTTTTCTTGAATTTCATTTGATAATAATGGAACTATGACATCAAAGAATCTGTCACGTGATGAGTTTTCATAAAACCCAAACGGCATATTTTGCTGATAAGTCAAATAAAAATTATCTTCAGAGACGTAAATTGATCCTGAATGCCCCATAAGGAATGTCTCAGAATTTATCGTATCTCCAAAAATATCGATTGCAGTTAATGTGTTAAAGTTAGAAAACTGCTCTGCATTATCAAAGTAAAATGCATCAGGTGTCAGTATAGGAATTGAACGCTCTAAAATTACTGGAAGTCTTGGATACTGATAGTCTATGTTACTATTTGTGACAAAGTATGCATAATTTCCAATCATTCGAGCATCACTAAAGTAGCCATCTATTGAATAATCTTTGAGAATGGTTGGGTTCTCTTTGTCTGATACATCTACAATTAACGCATGAGTAACTGAACTGTAAGAGCGCCTTGGAACAAAGTCATAAAGCGGAATTATCTCATCATTGCTTTGTCCATTGTAAAATATTACTAGTCTATCATCATTTAGGAACATATTTTGAATATGCTGTGATTCAATGTCAAGTGCAATCTTTAGAATCAGTTTTGCAGAATCTGCAGGATATGCATCAATAATAGAAAGCGTATTTCGAGATACGATGTATACGTATTTTGAATCATTTTTCAGATAGTCTGGCTCATCAACATTTTCAACTTGAACATTTGTAGTTGAATAGTCAGATCCTCCAGATTCTGTTTTAGCAACTGCTCCTTCTGGAACTGGTACTCCGACAAATCCATCTGACTCCATCATAACTGCCTCCTCTACCATCATTCTAGTAGAAAATACTCTATTATCGAAAAATTGCCCACCAAAAAACGCTGATGCCTCTAGAATCTTTTTTAGCTCTTCTTGTGATGATATTTGCTTGATGTCGTGCGTACCCTCAAAGTATTCTGACACTGATTTGTCGACATAGATAATTTCTGGCTCTGATACTTGTGATACTTGAGGTTGCTCAAACTCTATTGAGTACATAATCCCTGCAGTAACTATGACCGAAATGACAATTGCAATTGGGATTGTTATTTTTGAATTCATTTTTCTCTCCTTACTAGTTCAGTTTTTTGAAAACTGACATTTAGTGATTACTATGATTTTGTAGTTTGAGATAAAAGGTTTAGTGAAATTTGGATTTTACCAAACAACTTACATATGCTGGATTTGTACTATCAACTCTAATGTCTTCTGAAATCCCTGATGATGATTTTACTGAAAAAATCAAAATTCTTGCAACAGATGACAAAAAAATAAAGATGTTTGGTGAACTATTTACTAACGATTCTAGCCGTGAAATACTTCAACTACTTTTCAATGAGGAATTAACTGCAACTCAGATTGCTCAAAAGACTGAGGTTTCACTTCAACTCGTAAAGTATCATCTAAACAAACTTCAGGATTTGGGCGTGGTTAAAATTTCAAAGATTGAAAAAAACTCAAAATCTCAAGATATGAAAATTTACACTGCAACAAAATTTAGTATTGTTATTGTTCCTCCAAGTTTTTCAGAAAAAACTAAAGAAAGTAAATTACTTGTTCGCTCCTTTAGACATATTTACAAAGTTACAGGACTTGGAATTGCAACTGGTCTGTCTGGATTGCTTTCAATATCTCAATTACAAGATAAACAAATTCCATCAAGTAAGATTGCAAGTAGGATGGCATCTCCTGAGTTTTCTGCAAAAAGTACTGAATCTATTGGAATGGACGAATCTGCCGAATCTGTTGCAGCCTCTGCACCAATGGTTGCAGAATCTGAATCCCAAATGCAATTTGAAAAAAGCGTTGCACCACAAGATTTTACTCAAGAAAATTTGGATATTGCAGAGACTGTAATTGACTCCGACATTGTTAATTTAGGAACTGACTTGTATATCCCATTTGTAATAGCTACGGTAATACTTGGCGGACTAACTGTTTACTATTTGATAAAGTATCTAAAAAATTCAAAATAATTTATGCATTATCAAGTGTAATCTCGATTGTCACTCGCTTCTCTTTTGCTCTCTCTTCATCTGGATATTTTAATTCTGAAATTTTCTTGCTAAATTCCTCATCAGTAACTAACTTTGCCTTTCCTGAAAAAACTATATCATTGTACTCTATTTTGACATCAGGATTTGCCAATGCATTTTTGAACCAGTCTCCATCTGGCCTGTGTCTGGAAAAGTAAATTTTACCATTATAGTTGACTGCTCGAAGCATAACTGAATGTGGGTTGCCAGTATTCCTTCCCTTTGTAGTTAGAATTGGTCTGAATATGGTCTCCTTTATCTCCATGCGTAATTTTTTCTGTCAAGTAATTTAACCCCATTGATAGAAATTTCTGATATCTGGTATGATAAGCAAATCTGCATATCTGATATCATGTCCGTAAAACTAGAAGGCATGCCTACAAACATTGCAACAGCTGATTCGTTTACTGGAAAAAAAGTCATAGATAGAGAGGGAATTCAATATGGCAAAGTCAAACACATACACATTCACCAAGATACACTCACAGTATCTGGCGTGACAATCCATCAGGGATTCAACAAGGATTATTTTCTTTCAGAGGATTATATTGACAAATTTTCTGAGGAAACTTTGCTTCTTAGCAGACCTCCAGTAAGAACAGGAGTTCCAGTAGTTGACATTGATGGTCATAAAATTGGCAAAGTCAAACGATTACATAGAAATCCTGACACCAACGAACTGGAATCAATTGAAGTAACTGATGGCTTGATGCATTCGAAAATCTTATCCAAATCTGAAATTTGGGGAATAGGCGAAAAAGTCATTTTAAGAATGAGCAAAGAAGAATTCAAAAAAATTGAATAATCTCTTTTACTTTTCTTTTTTCAAAATAACCTTTTTTATTTAGTCTGTTTTTTTAGAACATACTTCACAAACAGGAATTCCTTCCTGAACTGTTATCTCTACATTTGATGAGTGGCATTTCTGACATAATCCTATCATACAACAAGTCATCTGATTGCTCTTTAAATTTTTTTTTGTGTTCTCAAATGAATACTTAGCAATTTATAATTGCGCAATGCGATCAAAGCGTTGTCCGCTATAGAGACTAAATCTCTCACAAAATCATTTGGGAATGTGATTGCTGTAAATGATATCTCTTTTTCAGTTGAAAGTGGGGAGATCTTTGGATTTCTAGGACCTAATGGTGCTGGAAAAAGTACAACTATGATGATTCTTACCACTCTACTGAAACCAACCTCGGGACAAGCTTTGATCTCTGGATTTGATGTCATGACTGACGCAAAAAAAGTACGAGAAAGCATTGGATATGTTCAACAAGAGACTACTGTTGATGAATATCTTACTGGCAGAGAGAATCTGATATTGCAAGCAAAACTCAATCATATTCCAAAAAATGAAATCAACCAAAGAATTGATTCTGTTTTAGAATTAATTGAACTAACTGACAAACAACATGACTCTGTAGTAACATATTCTGGTGGTATGAGAAAAAGACTCGATATTGCAGGAGGTCTACTGCATAGGCCAAAAGTATTGTTTCTTGATGAGCCTACAGTAGGCTTAGATATTCAGACTCGTAGAAAGATCTGGAAATATCTGAAAAAAATCCACGATGAGTTTGAGATGACCATCTTTCTTACAACTCACTACATGGAAGAGGCAGATCAGCTCTGCGATAGGGTTGGAATTATTGATGGCGGACAGATACAAGTAATTGATTCTCCTAAAAACATGAAAAATGCAATGGGCAATGAAGTAATCTCAATCATTATAGAGGATGAAGAAAACCTTGATTCATTTTCATCAGAACTTCAAAAGATAGAGTTTGTGAATAAAATAAATGTCGATGGCCCCAAGCTTACACTATTTGCATCAAATGGAACAGAAGTTATTCCAAAAATTTTCCAAATTTCATCTGATCTTAAAATAAAAATTGTTTCCATTGCTTTGACTCAACCAACACTTGATGATGTTTTCATTTCGTATACTGGACATGAAATAAGAGATGATGATTCAAAGTTTAATCGAAAACGAGAACATGCAAAAATGAAGAGGTTACGTGCATGAATACCTTGATGTATGACACTTATACAATTTTTTGGAGAGAGTTAAAGAGATACAAAAAATCCAGAAGCGGCGTTTTAATTCGTTTAATTCAACCTGCAATTTGGATTATCGTTATTGGAAATACTTTTTCAGGAACTCAACCACTCATTCAATCAGTCGGATTTGAAGGTGAATACATTGAGTTTATGGCACCAGGTGTCATTATTCTTACTGCAATTTTCACAAGTATTTTCGGCGGTGTCAATACTCTTTGGGATAGACGTTATGGTTTTATGAATAAAGCACTAACTTCTCCAATATCTCGTTCAGCAATTGCACTTGGAAAAATGTCCGCAATTTCTTTGATTGCAGCTATGCAGGCTAGTTTGATTTTGGGAATTGCACTGGCAATAGGTGTTAACTTTCCAAATCCATTAATGATTGCACCAATCATGGCAATTGTAATTTTGTTTTCATTGGGATTTTCTGGAATCTCAGTAATTGTTGCAGCTACTGCAAAGTCTCAAGAGACTTTTTGGGGTGTGATTAATTTCCTAGGAATGCCTCTATTCATGCTAAGTCCTGCATTATTTCCACTGGAATTACTACCTGATTGGCTTGCAGTAATTGCAAAACTCAATCCTGTTACATATACCGTATTACTGGTAAGAGAGTTGATGACGGGAGTCTCAGAAGGTGGAATCTCAATTGCTCTGAGCCTTGGAATCATCTCTGTGTTTGTTCTTGTGATGGTGGGTCTTGCAAGCTATGTGTTCACGCGTGAAGTAAACAAACCATTTTGACACAAAGTTGACAAAAAATGAAATAATTGTTAACTCTGATGATATTTGCCAAATTTTAGAACAAGTATTTGTTGTCAAAGTTTGTCCTACTTGTCATGGTTTTTTCAATATTCCTAGTATCTAGTGCTTTAATTCCATCTTCATTTGCCCTTGGAAATTATGATTTAATCTCAGAGTGGGGTCAGTTTGGAATTGCAAAACCTGGACATTTCTCATATCCCGAATTTATTGCAGTTGATGAGCAAGGAAATTCCTATATAAGTGATTTGGGAAATAAACGAATTCAAAAATTTTCCAGTGATGGTCAATACATTACTCACTGGGGACAAAGTGGAACATTGCCTGGAGAATTTCATTATCCTTCTGGAATTGCAGTGAGTAGTAATTTTGTTTTTGTTGCAGACCACGATTTACATAAAATTCAGAAATTTTATCTCAATGGAACATTTGCTGATCAATGGGGAAGTAAAGGAATTCATGATGGAGAATTCAAGTATCCAAACGACATAGCAGTTGATTCTGAGAACTTTGTTTATGTTGTAGATACAGGTAATCAAAGAATTCAAAAATTCACTTCTGATGGTGAATTTGTTTTATCTTTTGGTACAAGTGGAATGGGTCCTGGTCAATTCCTTACAGCAATTGGAATAGATGTTGATGATCAAGGTAATGTGTATGTAACTGATAAAGGAAATCGTAAAATTGAAAAATTTGATTCAGATGGTTCATTGATAAAGTCATTTCCATTTCGTGGTTTGAATTATGTTTTTTCACCTTCAGGAATTGAAATTGATCCTAACGGAACAATATATGTTATAAATTCTGACAATGGTAGAATCTTGTATCTTGAGCAAGATATTGGTTTGACACTTAACATCTTTGAAAAAAATGGACCCTATCCTCAAATGTTTAGCTCTCCTACTGATATCGCGTTAGGAATTAATGGTGAATTACTAGTTGTAGATTCTGCAGGGCACAAAATTTACTCCCTTGAAACTCCATTTTATGTTGAACCTGAAATTTCAGAAGTTACAGAAATTATTGAAGTTATTACACCTGAGATGACTGAAGTTTTCGCAAGAGATGAAATCAATCCTACCATCATGGCCCCAAGTGATATGATTCTAGATGCAACCGGATTGTCCACTTTTGTTAATATTGGTGAGGCGATAGCTGCTGATAGTGAAAGTGGAATCAAAGCCATATTGAATAATGCTCCTGAAGAATTCTCTCTAGGTGTCAACAAGGTTACCTGGATTGCATTTGATTATGCTGGCAATACTGCAGAAACATATCAAACCATCACAATTAATGCATGTGGCCATGTTTACTCTGACTATCACATGATAGTAGGCACTGCTGATGATGATTTCATCCAAGGAACTGCTGCAAATGATCTCATCTTTGGATTGGATGGTGCTGATATTATTAGTGGCAATGACGGAAATGACTGTATTTTTGGCGGAAATGGCGATGATGTCATTTATGGAAATAATGGATATGACACCATTATGGGTAACTCTGGAAATGATGTTTTAAAGGGTGGTTCGGGATTTGATATAATTTATTCAAATTCTGGCTCTGATGTAATGGATGGTGGAGATGATTCTGATGGATGTTATTCTCCAGTAGATTCTACAACTGATCTGCTGATAAATTGTGAATCATAAGTAATCTATATAGTCAATAGTGTGATCTTGTTTTTTCGTAATCTATTATTGCTATTTGTAAATAAATTTCAAATCATGTTATCTCAATGAGAACAAAAATAACGTCAATATTGTTGATCGCAACACTTGTTGCAATCTTGCCCACATTACACGCAAATGCTTCTTCAATGCCAGATGCACCTGCTGAAAATTTAGAATTCAATCTAACAGGAGCTGGTGCAACATTTCCATTCCCTCTAATTGATTTGTGGAGAGTTGAATACAAAAATGTATACGACAATGTAAATCTAAACTATCAATCAATTGGAAGTGGTGGTGGAATTAAACAACACATTGAGAAAACTGTAAACTTTGCAGCATCAGATAAACCAATGAGTGAATCTGAAAGAGAATTGGCTAAAGGAACATTACACATCCCTGAATCAATCGGAGGTGTAGTTGTAGTATACAACATTCCTGAAGTACCAAATAAAGGACTGAAACTAACTGCAAATACTGTCTCAAAAATTTTCTTAGGAGAAATTACAAAATGGAATGATCCTGCAATCACTGCAGAGAATTCCGGATTGAATCTTCCTGACAAAGATATAGTTACAGCACATAGATCAGATGGCTCTGGAACCACTTTCATCTTTACAGATTATCTATCAACTGTCAGTCCCACATGGGATGAACAAATAGGTAAAGGAAAATCTGTGCCATGGCCTACAGGTCTAGCCGCTGCAGGAAACGAAGGTGTTGCTGGAATTGTAAAGTCTACTGAATATGCAATTGGCTACATTGAGCTAGCATATGCATTCCAAACAGGAATGAGTTATGCATCAATTCAAAATGCTGACAAAACTGCATTTGTCGAGCCTACATTAGACAGCATCTCTGCTGCATCTAGTGGGGTGGCTGATACTTTACCTGCAGCAGAAGACAGCTGGGTTGATGTATCCCTTGTTAATGCACCAGGAAGCAAATCTTACCCAATTGCTAGTTTCACATACCTTCTAGTGTATGATGATCTAAAACCAGTAACTAAAAACAAAGATCAGGCAAAAGCTATAATCCACATGATTTATTGGATGATTACTGATGGTCAAGAATTCTCATCAAGTTTACTGTATGTTCCACTAGCTGACAAAGTAATAGAATTGGGAAAACAAGGATTATCCAAAGTAACCTATGGTGGCGAAAAACTATGGGATTACAAAGCAGCTGCAAGTTCTGGCTCTTTAGAAATTCCAAAATGGATTCGAGATAATGCAAAATGGTGGTCAGAAGGATTGATATCTGATCAAGACTACATCAACGGACTACAATTCCTCATTAAAGAAGGAATTCTCAAAGTCTAAATCCTTTTTTTACTTTCTTTTCTAATTTTTTTCCATTAGATTTACTCCCAAAGTTTTACTTTAATTTTTTATAACAAGTTTTTAAATTTAGAATTTATCTATATAGTGTTACGAATACTATCTACACATATGTTCTACTCGTATAAAATGAGGATCCATTTTATAGATAGTTTTTTTCTTTTGATTCCCAATGACTTACAAAAACGCAAAGAACATTGCAATTTTTAGTATTGTTGCATTATTCACTGTGACTTCCTTTGGGCTTTCAAATGCATACGCTGAAGAAAGTGAAGGCTACAAAATGGTTGGCGATGTAATGCCAGTATTGACATTTACATTTCGAGATGGAATAGAAACCCATGAATTCCCTGTTTTTAAAATGGGTGAAAACTTTGTTGATGATTCAGGTGTTTCATTTTCAGTAGAAGGTACTGTTACACAATCACCATTACTACATAAAGCACTGGATGATGCATACATTTATCGATATTCAAATGCAGCATTTGATCATCAATTCAAATACTTTGATATTTATGCTGATTTTGTAAAAAACGGCGAATCTATAATCTCTCTTGATTACAACAACTGTAGAGTAGATAACTATCAAGTTGAAACACTTGACTCAAATGATTATGAAAGTTATACCAAAGAAGTTGGATTTGCAATAGTAGATAAAATTGACTTTGTATGCAGTGGAGTAAATTCTAATAATGATTCAACACCTGTAACTCCGGGAACTCTAATTGATCATGGTGAATCTGGATTTAAATTCATTAATGGTATGAAAACATCTGTTACGTTCTCCTTTAATGAAGGACAAGAAAAAATTGAATTTCCCGTATTTGATCTAGTATCGGGATATGCTGAATCTGGACGAAATGTTTCAGCCGAATTTTCTGTAGAGGGAGTTTTAGATTACTATCCATTATTGCAGAGCAAAATCGATAATGCAAGAAAAGTATCAGGTTATTCAGGATCTTCTAATGATGATTTTGATGCATTAGTTGAATTTACTAATGGCGAAAAAACATTGAGGGGATTTGATTTCTCAAGTTGTCGTGTATCTGATGCAAAAATAACTACTCTGACAGACAAAGAAGAGGGATTTACCGGAAAGAGCGGATTTGTAACCGCTTATCAATTAGGATTTGAATGTTCAGGAATTGACGCATTAAACATGTATTATGATGAACTTCATGGTGATGGCCCTTCTTGGAAAACAACTCAAATTACACATGAATATGTAGAGCCACTTCAGAACACTGCCAAAGGCTTGAGTGCTTTTACTACATTCACTTTTGAAAATGGTATTGAAACTGTAGAGTTCTCCATGTTCAAACAAAGTGAAGTGCTTACAGCAACAGAAAACACTAATACTGCAAGTGGTAAAAATACTGCTGGAACTCAACAATTTACAAGAAAAACGACATATCCAACTGTAGAGTTGAGAGGAATTGTTGGTGATTATCCATTACTATACAACCATGTTGATGACAATCTATCCATTCAGGGTGTGATTGGAAATAACAATCGCAATCTTGTTGACATTGATGTCAAGATAGTATCTGGTAATGAAGTAATTCGTGGCTTTAACTATTCAAACTGTAGATCAACTGATTATGTTGTTTCTACTAATCCAAACACCGAAGAGAGTTATGTCAAAGGCACATTTGCACTAGAAAACATTTTTGACTTTGAATGCCAAGGATACCATCCAAACAATCCCATCTATGATGCAATGTTTAATGTCGAAAAAGCAAAAACTACCAGCAGCGGTGATTTAAGACAGACTGATGACTGGGCTCCAGGATTCTACGTAGAGTAGACTTTTTTTCTTTTTATTTTTAAATTAAAATTTTATCTATTTATTCTTCTGAAATGATACTTTGAATGTTTTCATCTATTACAACTTCGGCAATATCGCTTGAATATTCTGCTATTCTTCTCAAATCCTCCAAGACAAATCTTATAATTGTGGCATTTTTTTCAGTCTCTTTGATTTTACTCATAATCTGCTTTTCCTCATCAATTACTTTGTTGACTTTTTCTGCAACATTTTCTCCCTTTTCAAAATCATGCTCTTGAACTGCTGTAATTGATTTTTCAAACACTTCAAGTGATTTCTCTGAGAGTTTTTTTATTTTTGCAAAAGTTTTTGAATCTATTTTATCTTCGATGAATTTTGTTCTTTTTGCAATTAGTGCTGCATGGTCTGCAATTCTCTCAATTCTACTAACAATAGCCCTATGTCCTAGACAATCAGATGGTTTTCTCAATCCCATGTCTTGTAAAATATTCTCATTTCCAACTGCTAGAACCAAATTGCGTCTCATATAGAGGCTAAATCTGTCCACTTCATCATCCATACTTACAACCTCATCTGCATGAATTGTGTCTGCATCTTCTAGTGATTCTATTGCTTCTATAACCATATTGTTTGCCATTAAATACATTCTCTTCAATGCTGTATCAAACGACAATTCAGGGAGTCTTGTAAGAATTTGAATTGTAATAGTTTCTGAGCTTGACTCTACAATTTCAGTACCAATCATTGTAGAGCGAACTAATTCTCTAATACTTCTAGAATGCTCTGAAGGAATTCTCATTCCTTTTGTTCTAATTTTAATTGTCTTGTAACCTGAAAGATAAGCTGCAATTATTTTTCGTTTGATTGATTCACCAGAGTCTTTCTGACTGGAAAAAACAACTGCAGTACTTTTTTCTGTTTTATTTTCGCCTTCTTTTGGAATTAGTGTTAATGAATGGTTAGAATTTTTTACAATGGTGACATTTTCCCCAACTTTGATCTTTAACTCTTCTATCCAATTCTTCGGAAGGGAAATAATGTACGTGGAACCCCCGCTAAGCTGCATCCGCCTTGTCTGCTTTGAGCTTTCTAATGTTTCCAATTATGATCTATTTGGTTAGTTACTTATTTACAATTTAGTTGAGGATCTATATAGAACTATGACGTTCTCATAAAATATGATCAAATCTTAGATAACTCCATTTTCACGCCTGAATGTGTGGCAAAGATAAATCTCACACCTGAAAAGCAAGGCAGGCGCCAAATTTCTGATAGAATCTTCAAAATCGGCGCAACTGTTGCAGGTGTTTATGTTTTAGTAATGATTACTTTGTTAGTCTTTCAATTAATTTCTGAATCCTACCCAATCTGGGAAGAAGATGGATTGTCATTTATCACTGGTACTGATTGGAACGCAGTTGAAGGCAGGGAATCTTTTGGCGCATTACCCTATATCTTGGGTACTCTAGTTACTGCATCCCTTGCAATGCTGATTGGAGTTCCACTAAGTCTTGGAATTGCAATGTTTATCTCAGATGCTCCTACAAAAATAGGTGGTCCATTAGGATTTCTAGTTGAACTTTTAGCTGCAGTTCCAAGTGTGATTTATGGTCTCTGGGGTCTCTTTGTTTTTAGACTTTACTTTAAGGATTGGGTTGAAGAGCCACTTCATGATTTATTTGGTGATTCAATATTTTTATTTTCCGGAACTCCATTTGGTCTTGACGTTATTACTGCTAGTGTGATTTTAGCTATAATGATCATCCCGACAGTTTCAGCAGTATCTCGTGAAGTAATGAAGGCAGTTCCTCAACAACAAAAAGAGGCTGCATACATGCTGGGTGCAACAAAATGGGAGATGTTCAAACTAGCTGTTTTTCCATATTCTAAAACTGGATTAATCGGTGCTTCAATTCTTGGACTTGGTAGAGCCGTTGGCGAAACAATGGCAGTGACAATGTTGATTGGTAATGCAACAGGAATTGCTGCAATCCCATCATCATTATTCAAACCAAGTCAAACAATGTCTAGCATTATTGCAAATGAATTTGTTGAAGCCTCGCCTGCATCACTACATCTTCCTGCATTAATTGGAGTTGCTTTGGTTCTACTACTAATTGCAATTGCAATCAATATTGTGGCTCATCTTCTAGTAACTAGAATGATGAAAGTAAAAGAGGGTGCAATTAACAATTGACTACTAATGAGAGACGACAAGAGTATAGGACATTATTCAAACAAAATGTGGGGAAGAGACTTGTTGTTGATAAAATAGTTCGAATCATAGTATTTGCATGTGTAATAATTGCAATTATCCCCCTTGGAAGTATTCTAGTCGAAGTCTTCAAAAATGGTATTATGGCAATCAGTTTTGAATTTTTAACTGCGACTCCTGGCTCTATTGGTTCAGGCGAAGGTGGTATTGGCCCTGCAATTCAAGGGACTCTGATAATAATTGGATTATCTAGTTTGATTGGAGTTCCGATTGGTGTAATGTCAGGAATTTATCTCTCTGAATATGGAGACAATAAGCTTGCAAGAACTATTAGATTCTTCAATGATGTTTTCATGGAATTCCCATCTATTGTTCTTGGAATCTTTGCATTTTTAGTAATTGTTTTGCTTCTGGGTCATTTTTCAGTGTGGGCAGGCGCCTTTGCACTATCTTTAATCATGTTCCCAATTGTTGCAAGAACAACTGAGGAATCTCTAAAAATGGTTCCAGTGACTTATCGTGAGGCAGGAACTGCTTTAGGTTTGAAAAAATGGGTAATTACTTTTAGAATTGTAATTTCTGCAGCTAAAAGTGGAATGATAACAGGAATTTTACTATCTGTTTCAAGAATTGGCGGTGAAACAGCTCCATTAATAATGACTATTCTTGGAAGCAGTCAATTCTTCAGCAGCATGGATGTTCCAATGGATGCACTTCCTCTTAGAATCTGGAGATTATCTTTGCTACCTTATGATAGTGCACAATTACAAGGGTGGGGATCAGCACTAGTTTTGATAATAATTATTCTGGGAATCAATCTTGCAGTTAGATACCACTTTGCAAATAGAAAGAGAAAGCAGGGAATATTCGGACGATTAATTAAGAAAGGAATACATGCTAAAAATTGACGGCATTGAGTGTTAAAACCGCAAATACTGAAGAGCAGGTAACTCCCTCTTTTACTGTCGATTCTGAAAAATACAAAATGATTGCAGAAAATGTAACAATAAGTTATGATGGAATTGCAGCAGTAAAAAATATCACGATGAAGTTCAAAGAAAAATCAGTTACTGCTTTAATTGGTCCATCTGGTTGTGGTAAAACTACCTTTCTACGTTGTCTTAACCGAATGCATGATATGACAAAAAATGCCAAAGTTGAAGGAAAAGTAATGATTGACAACATTGATCTTTATGATAAAGCAATAGATCCTATTTACCACAGAAGAAAAGTCGGGATGGTCTTTCAAAAACCAAATCCGTTTCCAACTATGTCAATTTATGACAATGTTACAGCGGGTTTGAAACTAAACGGCATACGAGATAAAAAAATTCTAAATGAAATTGTAGAAGATTCCCTAAAAATGGCATATCTTTGGGATGAAGTAAAAAATGATCTAAATAAATCTGCAATTGAATTATCTGGAGGTCAACAACAACGTCTCTGCATTGCAAGAGCCCTTGCAATACAGCCTGAAGTTTTATTGATGGACGAACCTGCATCTGCCCTTGATCCTATAGCGACTCAAAAAATTGAAGAAACTATTACAGAATTAAAAAAAGAGTACACCATAATCATTGTAACTCATAATATGCAACAAGCAGTTCGAGTTTCAGATTATACTGGATTCATGTATTTGGGTGATTTGATTGAATTTAGAGAAACGAAAAAACTCTTTACAGATCCAAAAGATGAATTAACTGCAAAATACGTTCAAGGACAATTCGGATAAATGACTCGATTAATTGATCCTTCCTTGCAAAAACTTTCTTTCATTATGGCTGAAATGGGCGATATGGTAATTGAATCCGTATCTTTAGCAATTGATTCTTACCTTGATGGTACAAACACTATGGATAAAGTTCTGTCACTGTCTGATTCTATTCGCTCAAAATACTATGAAGTTGAAGATTTGACATTTGATATGCTTTTAAAATATCAACCTGTTGCAGATGATTTTCGACTTATTCGTTCATCTACTGAAATTTCTTATGCATTTTCTAGATTTGGTAGATATGCATATGATATAACACAAGTGAGAGACTTGTTTGGTGATGTATCTGAATGTACCAACGCCTCTCTTGTTGAATCTACAAAAAAAGTCAAGCACATGATCAAAGAAGCTGTAATGTCATTTGCTGAACTTGATGTACGCAAAGCAATCAAAATTCGAGAGGATGAAAAAGTCATTGATAGAATATATAAAGAAAGACTGCCAAAACTAATTGAATCAAATAATACAAAGTGTGCTTTAGCTGAAGCTTTACTTTTAAGATATTTGGAACGAATTGGGGATCATGCTGTATTCATGAGTGATGCAATTAATTACATTGTAACTGGAAAACACAGACCAAGTGAAGAGCGAATAGCATCTCATACAAAAAACCAGTAATAATTAATTGAATTTTTATTGAATAATTGCGATCAAAACATTTCACTGATGATTTTTCTATATAGGTGTCATGTTCTTTCTATATCAGTTTATTACTTCCATGATATCTGAAAAATCTATGGGGCAATGGTTATCCTGGATAAAATCCAATGAAAAAGAACTCTTAACGATTCTTGATAATTTAGCAAAAAAAGCAGTTGAAACTTCTGAAGCCGTAGTGGTTTTATTCTCAGATCTTAGTAATATTGATCAAACTAAAAAGATCCATAGACTTGAAACTGAAGCTGATGTCCTGACACGCGATATTTTTGCGGAACTAAACAAGACCTTCATTACTCCTTTAGATAGAGAAGACATGCAAAGAATTGCATCAAAAATTGATGATGTGATTGATTTCATGGATGGTATTGCTGCAAGGGTATACAGCTACAAAATCACCACTCCTCCTCCATACTGTGAAGAAATGGCCAAAGAACTAGTCAAAGCTACAAAAGAAGTAGAGTACATGATTTCAAAATTACAGAGAATAAAAAATTCAAAAGATATGATTGAACATTGCAGAAATACGGGTGATATTGAGCATGCCGTTGATGATTTGTATAGGGAAGCCATCCGAGAACTGTTTGAAAGTGATGATGCAATCAAAATCATCAAACTAAAGGATATCTATGAAACAATGGAAACTGCTTCTGACAGATGTGTTGATGTTGCAGATGTCATTGAAGACATCGTTCTAAAATACACCTGAGATGATTAAATGTTAGAGCTAGCAATAGGTGCAATCATTGTAGCATTAATCTTTGATTTTGTAAACGGGTTCAATGATTCTGCAAATTCCGTTGCTACTGTAATTGGAACACGTGTTCTAAAACCAATCCATGCAGTAGGTTTATCTGCGGCCATGAATTTTATTGGCCCTTTTGTTTTTGGTGTTGCTGTTGCAACTACTATTGCAAAAGGAATCGTCAGTCCAGATGACATTACTGTTTACATGATTATAGGTGGATTAGCTGGTGCAATTGGTTGGAGTACCCTTTGCACTTATTTTGGATTACCCATATCAAACAGCCATTCTTTAGTTGGAGGAATTATGGGTGCAGGTATTGCAGGATTAGGGTTTGAAAAATTAGTTTATGGTGGCCTAACCAAAATCTTTGCAGGTATTGTAATTGCGCCTATGGGTGGAATCATTTTTGGATTATTGTTGACTGGATTAATAATTACAATTTTTGCAGGTCGCAAACCTGGACCAGTAAACAAAACTTTTGGTAAATTACAAATAATTTCTTCGGCTTGGTTTGCATTAACTCATGGAGCAAATGATGGGCAAAAAACTATGGGAATTATTGTCTTGATTTTATTCTCAGCAGGTATGATCCCTGAACTTGAAATGCCATTATGGGTAATTATTGCGGCAGCAACTGCAATGGGCTTGGGAACTTTCTTTGGTGGATACAAAGTAATCAAAACTTTGGGTGTAAAAATTACAAAACTCAAACCATACCAAGGATTTGCAGCAGAAACTGGTGGGGGGTTGATGTTGGCAGTATTTGCAGTATTTGGTATTCCTGCTAGTACCACACACGCAATAACTGGTACTATCATGGGTGCAGGTGCTGCACGCAGAAAACATGCTGTAAGATGGAAAGTTAGTAGACAGATTGTTTTTTCATGGGTTATTACCATCCCTGGTAGTGCCTTAATGGGAATTATCATTACTTATCTAATTCACCTATTTGTTTGATTTTTTGATGTCTTAATTTTTATTCTGCCAAAAATTTTTTGTATTGTTCAAATGGATATTTTACAATTAATTCAATCAAATCTTCTTACTCCTATCATTCTATTCTTTTTGTTTGGAATTATTGCAGCTAGAATAAAATCTGATTTGAAAATCCCTGAGGCAATTTCAGAATTTTTACCAATCTATCTTCTTGCCGCAATTGGTCTTCATGGTGGAATTGAGATGAGAAATACTGGATTTGAAAATATGTTGATTCCTATGTTGGTTGCAATTGGACTTTCGCTTTTGTTTACTTTGAATCATTATCAAATTTTAAGAAGATTGGGAAAATTCAATATTTTTGATTCTTATGCACTAGCATCAACATATGGTGCAGTAGGAGCTGTGACATTTTCAGTTGGCTTGTCTTTTCTCAAAAATCAAGGTGTCTCATCAGAAGGATTTCTTGCAGCCATTTTAGCAGTACTAGAACCAGTAGCGTTCATCTTGGCTATCTTTTTGACAAATATGACCGTGTCAAAACAAATCAAAGCAAAGAAAAAATATTTCACAAGTGATGATACATCTGATATTGAAATTGGGATACAGGGTGCCAAAACAAAGCTCTCTCAGGTTTTACATGAATCAATCACTGGTAAGGCAATAGTAATTCTACTTGGTAGTATCGTAATAGGATACATAATAGGTGAGGATGGATTTGGCTCAATCAAAATTGTATTTGATGAAATGTTTACTGGAGCAATTGTAATTTTTATGATAGAGATGGGAATAATTGCAGGTCAAAGACTAGATGATATTAAAAAAGTTGGAATTTTCCTTACTGCATTTGCTGTAATCATGCCTACTTTTAATGGAATTATAGGTGTTCTAGTTGCAACTGCAATGGGCTTGAGTCTTGGCGGTGCAGTTATGTTTGGATTGTTGTTAGCTAGTGCATCATTTATTGCAGCACCTGCAGTATTACGTCATGCAATTCCTCAAGCAAAGCCTAGTCTTTACATTACTTCTGCATTAGGAATTACATTCCCTTACAACATCATTGTATTGTTGCCAATAATGTTTACAATTTCATCTATTGTTCACACAGGAGAAGGATCGATAGACTTATTCGATTATATCATAAAGGACTGGATATGAAACTCTACAACGTAAAATTACTTACAATTACTTGTGAAATTCTTGCTCAAAAAAATATAATTGAAATTTTAAAAAATCATGAAATTACAGGATATACGACTTATGAGGTAGATGGAAATGGGGCACGTGGTTTACGTGGTCAAGGATTCAAGAATGAAAAAAACGTTAAGGTTGAAGTAATCATGCGTGAAGAAAAACTATCTGATATTGTTGAGGAGATCTCAAGAACATTGTTTGCAAATTTTGCTATAGTCCTTTATGTCAGTGACATTGATGTAGTTAGAACTGAAAAATTTTAGCAGCAAGAATCATCTGAACAAAGAACTGGAATCTTCTTACTTGCATTTGTAATACTTGAAATCAACACTGATAGTTGATTGTTTGAAATTGAATACATTGCTTTTTTACCTTCATCCCTTGATTTTACAATACCGCATTTTTTCAATGTTTTTAGATGATGTGATACTAGCGGTTGGTCTTTCTTTAATTTTTCAACAAAATCATTTACGCACAGCTCTTTGTTTTTTTGTAATATCTCTAGAATTTCAAATCTTGTTTCATCACAAATGCATTTTAAGAGGCTGATTCCATTCATATCAATTTAAATTTATATAAACCACTATTTATTTGATCTTATGGTAGAATCCAAAAAAATCCTTTTTGTGTGCGTAGAAAACGCCGGTCGTAGCCAGATGGCAGAGGGACTTCTTAGAAAATTTGCTCCTCAGTTTGATGTTATTAGTGCAGGAACTAAACCAAAATCTCAACTCATCCCAAATGTAATTGATGTAATGAAAGAGATTGGAATTGACATAACTGAACAAAAACCAAAAGAATTAACAAATGAAATGATTGCACAATCAATCACTGTCAATATGGGATGTATGGATAAAAAGTCATACCCTGCATTATTTGTAGATGATGTAATTGATTGGAATATCTCTGATCCCAAAGACAAGGACATTGAAGAATTAAGAAAAATCCGTGATCAAATAAAAAATGAGGTGTTAAACCTCATTACAAAATTAGATGACCAATAATGGTATATTCTAATTTCCAAATCTTTATTGTAGAACTAATTGGTACATTCATTCTTGTAATTTTTGCAACAGGCTCTATTGTGTATGATGTTCAAATCGGTGGTCCATATGGAATATGGTTTGCAGCTGTTGCTCCTTTTATTGCATTAATCATTGGTGTTTACTCCTTTGGGAAAATCTCCCTTGCTCATTTCAATCCAGCAGTAACCATTGGGTACTACATTACAGGTCATATTTCAAAAATCCAAATTCTCTGGTATTTTGCAGCTGAAATCATTGGCGCAATACTTGGTTCTCTGTTTGTTATGATGTTTATCGGAAGAGATGCAAACCTTGGGGCAAATGCTCCAAACTATGATTATTCTATATTTCTAATATTTCCAGTAGAAGTTTTAGCATCTGCATTACTTATGGCAGTAATATTTACTGTGGTGTATACTAAGGGTCTGAAAGGATTTAGTGGAATTGTAATTGGTGGTATTGTTGGACTGGATATCTTTTTCTTGGCATTTATTTCTGGCGCATCAATGAATCCTGCGAGAGCCTTAGCACCTGCTTTATTGTCTGGAATGTTGGATAATCTATGGCTTTATTGGAGTGCACCCTATGTTGGAACAATTATTGTTGCATTTTTGTTTAGGAAAAAATTTCAGAATCAGCGAAAACAAGAATCATAGTGATACTATCTACTACATAGACTACGGAGTTTTATCAAATCTAAAGACGGTCTGCTTTAGTCTTTCTTGGTGGTAGATATAATGATGATATCATCTGATTTTGTTCAAGATTTGAGAATTTCACGCCTGTGTAAGGATATTTTGGCTTCAAATGAACGCATTTTTTTTGTATCATCGTTGAACAAAAATGGAAGAGCCGTTGAGTCAAAATTTCGAAATGATAGAATTATTACAAAAATGTCCAAACCTGAAATAGAAATGTTTTACATGCAAAGAGCTCTACAAACATCTCTTTGCAAAGAATTTGATGATCTGATTGGTCCACTAAATTTCATAACTATTCACAGAGAAACTGTTTTGGAATTAATTTTTCCCTACTCTAAAGGACTAATGTTGGCAGTATGTGATTTGGATGTTATTCCGTATTATCTTGCAAAAAAAATATTATTTATTCTACATGATTTTGATTGGACATTAAAGAACACTCATATGTATAATGCCTGATGAAAGCTGCCGAAAGTGTGGATTGTTTCTAAAGAATCATTTGAAATGTAAAATATGTAATATGTTATTTCAAGATATTTGTTTTAATTGTAACCAAAAAACATTACCGCGATATCATATTTGTAAACAAGAATATGGTTTTACATTTTGATTTACGTAAATTGTATTACTTTACATATTTATCATAAATCCTTTAGGATGTTTTTTTAGATCAAAACCGAGTAAACACTATGATGCAAAAAGTGACATGTCAAAAATGTGGTAATGATGAGGCTGAAATTTTAAGGCGTGGCAAATTTGCAGAAGACGTTTTGTTTTGTCCTTACTGTGATGATATATGTAACAAAATTGCATGATTGTTTAATTTCTATATAGATTACAACTTTTTAGTTCATTATGGAAAATAACTACAATCATGTTTTATCAAATTTCATCTAATCATATTCAGTGTGTGCTATTCCCTTCCCTGAGCATGACAATACCTCATTTTCAAAAATTCTATTGTCAAAAGAAGTAGCAGGCATCATTAAACAGGTTGTACGGGAGTCTATTCAGACGATTCATCTTGAAAGCAATGACGGGAAGATCAATAAAGGAGAATATGATGTCTGAAAAACCAAAGTATTCATGTAGTCCAAAATGCTGGTGCAAACAAGAAACATCTGATGATTCCTTAATTGGATGATTCATGCCTGAAAATCCAAAAAATTCTGTCTTTTACGAATAATAATGGCCTAGTTTAGCCTATGTTGATGACTAATTCCAAATTATTTTCAGATTCCAAGAAAGTCATTCCTTCAGGAGTAAACAGCCCTGTTAGATATTTCGAACCATATCCTTTCTTTACAAAATCATCAAACGGTGCATATCTTTGGGATGCTGAGAACAAAAAGTACATTGATTTTTGTAATGGTTATGGTGCATTACTGTTAGGTCATAGAAGAAAAGAAATTATCTCTGCTGTATCAAATCAACTTTCAAAGGGAACTCTTTACTGTACCCCGACAGAATCCGAAATCGAACTCTCCAAACTAATCATTGGAAACTTTCCATCAATTGACAAAGTCAGATTGGTAAATACGGGAGGTGAGGCAACAATGACTGCAATTAGACTAGCTCGTGGTTTTACAAAAAAGAAGAAAATAATTAAATTTGAAGGATGTTATCATGGTGCACATGACTCTGTGCTGGTAAAAGCCGGATCTGGTTCTGCACATAATGGCATTTCAGTTTCAGATGGTGGATTAGATGAAGTTTCAAAAAACACTTTGGTTGTACAGTATAACAATATAGAAGATCTACAAAAGACAATACAAAAAAATAAAGATATTGCAGGAGTAATTGTAGAGCCAATCTTGGCTAACATGGGTTTGATTTTGCCTGAAAATAATTTCCTTTATGATTTGAGAAAAATTACCAAAGAAAACAACATCCCGTTAATTTTCGATGAAGTTGTTACTGGATTTAGAGTTGCACCTGGTGGTGCCCAAGAACATTTTGGAATAAAACCTGATATCACTACAATGGCAAAAGCTTTGAGCAATGGATTTACAATTGCTGCCGTAGGTGGTAGAAAAGAAATCATGGATTTACTATCTCCCGGAGGTAAAGTTTACCAAGCAAGTACTTTTGCGGGAAATCCTATCTCTGTTAGTGCTGCAATTAGCTCAATTAAGACAATTAACAAACTAAAAAACAAACTCTACTCTAAACTGGAACGATTCAATCTGTTATTTACTACTGCACTTGATGATATGGCCACTGACATGAATATCCAACACCAAATCAACTTTACAGCATCTATGTTTCAGATTTTCTTTACAAACAAACCTGTGACTAATTATGAGACATCTAAAAAAGCAGACTCTAAGAAATTTCAAAAAATGTTTAGAACACTATTAAAGAAAGGAATATTCGTAGCCCCTTCACAGTTTGAAGTGGTCTTTCTATCTGATGCTCACACTGAAAATGATCTAAACAAAACACTTGATGCATATGATGCAGCACTAAAATCGGTGAAAAATTGAAGTATGTGGTAGGTGCAAGAGGAAGTCAATTATCTATAGCTCAAACAAACTGGGTGATTTCAGAACTAAAAAAAGTAAATCCTGATTGTGAATATGAAATTAAATCCATCACTACAAAAGGTGATACTGATTCTAGGCCATTATTTACAATAAATCAGAAAGGAATCTTTGAAAAAGAAGTTGATAGAGCAGTTGCTCAAAAAGAAGTTGATTTTGCAGTACATAGTCTAAAGGACGTCCCTTCAAAGTTAGATGAGAGTCTGATCATTGCATCTATTCCAAAACGTGAATCAGTAAATGATGTCTTTATTTCATCAGATGGTTCGTCTTTGGAAAATATCAAACAAGGTGCAGTAATTGGAACAAGTTCACTTAGACGTGCAGTTCAGGTTTCAAGAATCAGGCCTGATGTTACAGTAAAACCAATAAGAGGAAATATAGAAACCCGAATAAGAAAAGTATCAGGTGAAAATTTTGATGCAATAGTTCTTGCGCAAGCTGGTATCTCAAGATTAGAAGTTGATGTGAAATTTACTCCTTTATCTATCGATAATTTTTCTCCATCTCCAGGGCAAGGCGCAATTGCAATTGTCGCTAGAGTAGATGATTCAAACACAATTTCTATGCTAAAAAAAATTGAAGATGCAGATTCTAGATTGGAAATAGAGGCAGAGAGAGCATTATCTGACTATGTTGATTCTGGTTGCAGATTTCCATTAGGTGCATATGCAAAATCAAATGGTTCTGAAATGACATTAACAGTATCTGCATTCTCTGTTGATGGAAAACAATCATTGCAAGTCAGTAAAACTGGTAGCAAAAATGATCCTACATCTCTTGGAAAAAATGCTGGCGAAGAATTGCAAGAAAAAGGCGTAAATGATCTTGCATTAAATTGGAGAGAAAAAGTAGAGGAATGGAATAAGACATGACTGGAAAAGTGTATCTTGTTGGAGCAGGACCTGGAGATCATAAATTAATTACACTCCGTGCAGTTGAATTACTCAAAAAGGCAGATGTTGTTTTGTATGATAGGCTAGTAAGTAAAAAAATAATTTCAATGATTCCAAAATCAGCTGAAAAAATTTACGTTGGCAGAGCAGTAGGGGATGACACCACTCATCAAAATACCACAAACGATTTGATGGTAAAACATGCAAAATCCAAAAAAAATGTTGTTCGACTAAAGGGCGGTGATCCTATAATCTTTGGACGTGGTGGTGAAGAAGCAGAATTTCTAAAAGACAATAAAGTAAAATACGAAATTGTTCCTGGAATTACTTCTGGAATTGGTTCTGCTACATATGCAGGCATCCCTTTGACTCACAGAAAATATGCCTCATCTGTAGTTTTTGTTACAGGACATGAAGATCCTGAAAAGAAAAAAGAGATCGTAAAGTGGCAAAGACTTGCAAAATCTGTTGATACAATTGTGATTATGATGGGGCTTTCAAGAATTGATGTTATTTGCAAACAGCTTATTGCAGGAGGAATGGATAAGACGACTCCTGTTGCAGTCATTCAAAATGGAACTACTCCTAACCAAAAAATGATCAAAGGAACAATAACAAATATTGCAAAAAAAATTAAAGAAAATAAAATAACCCCTCCCACAATTATTATTATTGGAAATGTCGTTGATTTGTCAGATACTATTGGGTGGAAATAATGCTTGATGGAAAAACTATTGCTATAACTCGTTCTAAGGATGATGCTACTGAATTCATTTCACTTACTGAACAAAATCATGCAAAACCACTCCCATTACCTACAATTGAACTTGTAAGTAAGGGTGAAAAAATAGTTGATGAGTTTTTAGAATCTATGGAGGAATACAATCCTGACTATTCTGTTTTTATGAGCTCAAAAGCAGTCAAACTACTTTTTGATACTGCAAAACATGTTGGTAAATTAGATAATCTACAATTAGCTGTTGCAAATACTATCGTAATGTCTGTTGGCCCAAAAACAACAATTGCGCTTGAAAACGAAGGAATCAAAGTTAATCTTCAACCTACTACATTTTCATCTGTTGGAGTGGGTGAGGAATTCACACAAATCAACGCAGTTGGGAAAAAAGTTATTGTTCCTCGAAGTGGCGCATCTACACCATTTCTCAAAGAACTTTTAAACAAAATTGGAATTGATGTGCTAGAAATTCATCTCTATGATGTTTGTGCATTCAGAGATACTACTCAATGGAATGAATTCAGAGAATTATTCTCTCAAAATAAAGTGGATGGTATAGTGTTTACCAGTGCATCATCTGTACGTGGATTCTTTGAGATAATGTCAAAAGATTATGGTGAAGACAAATTACTTGAACATCTTGCAAAATTATCTGTAGTTTCTATTGGTCCATTTACTTCAGATGAATTGAAAAAATTCAATGTTAAAAATATTGTATCTCAAGTTCATACAGTTGCAGGGGCGTTTGATGCAATGAAAAATACTCTTACTGCATAATCTGAACATTGATTGCGCTTAACTTGATCTTCTAAACCACAATCTTAGCTAAACCTATTTAGCTGTGCCTATTTTTCCTCATGTATTTATAATATAACGGGGTTATGATGGGCATGGCAACTGAAAACCTCGACATGGATTATTCCAAATATGATTTTAAAGACTCTACAGAACTTTATGTTCACCTTAGCAAGAAAGGCCTGTCTAAGGAAACTGTGATTAGCATCAGTAAAATGAAAGATGAACCAGAATGGATGCTTGAATTTAGATTACGTTCTTTTGAAATTTTTATGAAAAAACCAATGCCAACTTGGGGCGGAGATCTTAGCGTTATTGATTTCCAAAATATTTACTATTATGCAAAAGCATCTGACAAAGTAGAAAAGAGCTGGGATGATGTACCAGACAATGTCAAAAAAACATTTGACAAACTTGGAATTCCAGAAGCTGAAAAGAAATTCTTAGCAGGTGTTGGCGCACAATATGAATCTGAAGTCGTATATCATAGTCTAAGAGAGGATCTGGCAAAACAAGGTGTTCTATTCTTAGATACTGATGCAGCGCTTAAAGAACATCCAGAGATTTTCAAGAAATACTTTGGTAAAATTATTCCTCCAGAAGATAACAAATTTGCAGCACTAAACAGTGCGGTTTGGAGTGGTGGTTCGTTTATCTACATTCCACCAGGTGTCAAAGTTGACATGCCTCTTCAAGCATACTTTAGAATTAATGCTGAAAACATCGGTCAATTTGAAAGAACATTGATCATTGCTGATGAAGGCTCAGAAGTTCACTATATTGAAGGATGTACTGCTCCTGTTTATTCTTCAGAATCACTTCACTCTGCAGTTGTAGAACTAGTTGCACACAAAGATGCTAAACTAAGATATACGACAATCCAAAATTGGAGTAGCGATGTGTATAACTTGGTTACAAAACGTGCTTATGCATATGAGGGTGCAACAGTAGAATGGATTGATGGAAACATTGGAAGTAAACTGACAATGAAGTATCCTGGAATCTATCTTATGGGTGAGCGAGCATATGGTGAGACACTCTCTATTGCGTTTGCAGGAAAAGGGCAACACCAAGATACAGGTGCTAAAATGGTTCATCTTGCACCAAATACTACCTCTAAAATCACATCAAAGTCAGTAAGCAGACTAGATGGACGTTCAACTTACAGAGGACTACTCAATGTGGCAAAAGGTGCTACAAATGTTAAAGCAACCGTAAGATGTGATGCATTACTCTTAGATGATACGTCCAAGACTGATACATATCCATACATGGAAATCAATCAGGAAGATGCAACAATTACTCACGAAGCAACAGTTGGAAAAATTGGTGATGAACAAATCTTCTACTTGATGACTAGAGGATTCACTGAAGAGGAAGCCCTTTCATTAATTGTAAATGGTTTCATGGAACCATTTACAAAAGAACTTCCAATGGAATACGCAGTAGAACTCAACAGACTCATCAAATTAGAGATGGATGACTCTGTGGGGTAAACTCCCACTTTGATTAAAAATGTCTCAAGAAACACTCTCAAAACTCAACACAAGCCATATCGATGAAATTTCCTCATCAAGAAATGAACCTGAATGGCTCAAAGATTACAGAAAAAATTCACTAACAATCTATGATCGTCTTCCAATTGAAATGTCTCCTCTTTACAACAAATACACTGATGCCAAAAAAATGGACCCAGAAAAAGTATTACTTTCAACATCCACTACTGAAACAATTCCAAGTTTCCTAAACAAAAGATTAACCGAACTAGAAAATGAAACTTGTATTATTCAGATTGGAACAAATGTTCACAAAATCAATATCTCTGATGAATTAAAATCAAAAGGACTTGTAATTTCTTCAATATCTGATGCAATTAAAAATAATTCTGACCTGGTAAAAAAAGCACTAGAATCTTCAAACTCAAATGATGATAAATTTACTGCGTTAAACAATGCTGCCTTTAATTCAGGAGTATTCATCCATATTCCACGTAATCTCGTCTTGGACAAACCAATTCACTTTTTGGCATGTCTCTCAGAAGATGGTAATTCTACTATTGCTAGAAATATTGTCTTTGCAGATGAAAACAGCAAAGCCACAATTGTCCAAGAAATCTATTCTCCTAAAACAGAAAAACAACCAGCATATCTTGAATTACTAAACACAAATCTTGCAGCAAATGCACAGCTAGATGTTACAACTTTACAGTTAATGGATCAGCATACAGTAAACTTTTCAACAAGACGAACTGATTTGGCACAAGATGCCAAAGTAAATTGGTATTCTGGCTTGTTTGGTTCTATTTTATCTAGATACAAAATTGAATATTTTCTTAATGGTAGTGGTGCATCTGTAAATGACTCTGAAGTAATATTTGGAAATGATGAGCAATCATTTGATATCCAAACTAATGTGAATCATGAAAGTCCATCTACTGATGCAAGGGTAGTTGAAAAATCAATTCTTAGAAACAAATCAAAGTCTCTTTTCAAGGGAATGATAAGAATTAAAGAACACGCTGCAAAATCAAATTCATTTTTATCTGGTCGTTCTATTCTTTTAGATAAAGATGCAAAATCTGATGCAATTCCTGGACTGGAAATATTTACAAATGATGTAAAGGCTACGCACTCTGCATCTGTTGCACAAATTGACGAAGAGCAAATATTTTATCTTAAAACTAGATGTCTTACTCACGAAGAGGCAGAAAGAACCATTGTTGAGGGATTCTTAGAACCACTTTCAAGGAAAATGTCCTTCCAAGTACGAGCATGGATTGCATATCTTATTGAATCTAAATGGGAAAATCGTGAACTCACTATTAACACTGATGCAGAATTAACTAAATTTGTTGAAGTAGAAGAGACACGTTATAACGAAGACGCAGAAATTGAACAACACTACAAGTATCGGTGATTAATTTGTCAGAATGGATTAAAGCTTGCAATTTGGAGCAGGTAAAAGAAGGACAGCTTTTTGGATTTGTACATGATGATAAAAAACTTCTACTAGCTAATCTTAAAGGAAAAATTCATGCAACTGATTTAATATGCACTCATGCTGATGCCGATCTTTCTACAGGCTTTCTCAGTGATGAAGGCGTGAGATGCCCATTACATCTTTCTGTTTTTAATTTAGAGAATGGCGAGCCTCAAAATCTTCCTGCAGAAATTCCTCTTAAAGTATACAATGTTAAAATAGATGACAACGAAATTTACGTGGAGCTTTAAAATATGCAAAGTACAGAATCATTATTTGAAAATATAAGAAAAGATTTTCCAATACTTCAAAGAACTGTTCGAGATAACAAAAAACTTGTTTATCTTGATAATGCATCTACCACACAAAAACCAAATCAAGTAATTGATTCGATTACTGACTATTATCAAAATCACAATGCCAACATACACAGAGCAGTATATGCACTAGCTGAAGAAGCTACTGAAGCTTATGAGGCAACTAGAGATAAAATTGTAAATTTCATTAACATTAAAAATCGTCAAGAAATTATTTTTGTTAGGGGCACCACTGAAGCAATTAATCTAGTTGCATATGCATGGGGTAGACCTCACATCAAAGAAGGTGACATTGTAGTTACTACTGAATATGAACATCACAGCAACATTGTACCCTGGCAACTTGTTACTCAAGAAAAACATGCCAAATTAGAATACATTGGAATGGATGATGATGGTGAATTAATTTTAGATGATCTTGACAAATATCTTGCAACAGGTAAAGTCAAACTTGTAACCTTTAGTCTGATGTCAAATGTTCTTGGAACTATAACTAATGCTGAAAAAATCATTGAAAAATGTAAAGCAGCAGGCGTTCTCACCCTAATTGATGGTGCTCAGGCAGTACCTCACATGAAAGTTGACATTGAAAAATTGGGGTGTGACTTTTTTGCATTTTCTGGACACAAGATGTTAGGCCCCACAGGAATTGGTGTTTTGTGGGTTAGAAAGTCTATTTTGGAAACAATGGTGCCATTTCATGGTGGTGGTGATATGATTCGAGAAGTTCACAAATATGAAACCACTTGGAATGATTTACCATACAAATTTGAAGCAGGTACTCCAAACATTGCAGATGTTGTGGGATTAGGAGCTGCAATTGACTATCTTACAAAGATTGGAATGGATAATGTAAGGGAGCACGAAATTGAACTAACAAAATATGCTATGAAAAAATTATCTGAAGTCAAAGGACTTCATATCTACGGTACAAAGGATATGTCAAAACGTGGTGGTGTGATCTCATTTAATTTTGCAGATGTACATCCTCACGATGTTGCTCAAATTATTGATGAAGAAGGTATTGCGGTACGTTCTGGACATCACTGTGCACAAGTGTTAATGGAGCGACTAAATGTTGCAGCAACATCACGGGCTAGTTTTTACATTTACAATACTAAAGAAGACATTGATATTCTGGTAAATTCATTAAAAATTGTGGCAAAGGTGTTCAAACTATGAGTGGCAATGCGGATATTTATCATGAAATGATTGTGGATTATTCTAGAAACCCAATTAATTATGGAGAAATTGAAAATCATGATGTTACTTTTCATGATTCAAATCCACTATGCGGTGACAGTATAGATATTGACATGAAAATTGATGATAACAAAGTGACAGATATTAAATTTCATGGAAAGGGATGTGCAATTTGTATGGCGTGTTCTTCTGTCCTAACTGAAATCACAAAGGGTAAGACTCTTGATGAAGCACGAGCAATAGAGAAAAATGATGTGTTAAGTGAATTGGGTCTAGAGCATCTTCAGGCTGTACGAATAAAATGTGCCTTGCTTTCTCTTAAAGTACTGAAATCTGCTCTTTATACCTACATTGGAAAGAATTTAGAAGATACTCCTGATGTAGATAAACTAAAAGAAGAGGCAGCAAATCTGTACTAGTATGAGTGATTTTACTCCCACAATGCCAATTTCATTGCAAATACGAAAAATAATTTTTGAAAAATTTAATGATCCTGATGGTAAATTCACAAATGATGAAATTTTTGAAATCATAAAAGAAAATGGTGATCTTGATCCTTCTTGGATAATTGATGACACTGAATCCTTTTTTAACGAAATTTGTGATTCTGGTCTTGCAAGAAATATTGCCCAGAACTTTACAACGATATGGATGAAACTATTTGATCCAATTGAAAAACTTCATTGCAATTCTTGTAACAATGATGTCTATCTTGGACCATCTGAAGAAAGAATATGTCCAAACTCTTCTTGTAAATCTTCTATTTAGATCTGTATTTTTTTGCAGCATCCTCAAGTGCTTTGATCATTGGCAATTTTTCTCCTGTAAGATAAAGCACTAGTGCCCCGCCTGCTGTGCTGACATGATTGATTTTTTCTGCAAGTCCAAGTTTTTTTAGAGCAGATGTCAAATGTCCGCCACTAACGATTGTTGTTGCCATGGAGTTTGCAACTGAATCAAGTAATGCTTTTGTTCCAAAACTGAAATTTTCTTTTTCAAAAAATCCTGCAGGTCCGCTGATAAAGACGGTTCCAGCACCAGCAATTAGTTTTGAATAATATTCTACAGTTTTTGGACCTAAATCATAAATTTTATCAGTTTTGGCAATCTCTCTGACATCCATCTCGACTCTTGCTCCATCTTTATCAATTGCAATATCAACAGGTGTGGCAAAAACATCTGGATATTCTCCTATCAACGAATGAGCTTTTGATACTACTTCATCTTCTCTTTTAATTCCAAGAGGGGATTTGATTCTGGCTTGTGCACGCATAAACACATTGGCAATTAATCCTGTTAATAGAACATGATCTGCACGTCCATTTTGAATCAATAGTCTGATTGCTTCCAATCTGTCTGGTACTTTGGAGCCTCCGAGGACAATTACATGTGGTGCCTTGGCTACAGTCATTATCTCATCTAGATTTCTAACTTCTCTCTCAACAATTCTTCCTGCACAAGCAGGAATGACTTGTGGGAATCCGACAATTGATGGGTGTGATCTGTGTGCGCTTGGAAATGAATCTAATACACATAGATCAAACAATTTTGATAATCGTGAAACCATGATTGTTTTTGCAGCATTTTCTGGTGTGAATTCATAATTTTCTTCTGCACATAATCTTAGATTATCTAAAAGTAAAATGTCTCCGTCTTCTAAATTTTTAATTGCATTTTGTGCAGCTTCACCAATTGTATCTTCAACATATTTGATTTCTCTGTTCATCAATTTCTCAAGAACTTTTGCGTGTTTGTCCATTCCTGTATAATCGTCATTTCCAACTCTTCCTTGATGTGATGCAACAACAACTTTAGCTTCTTTTAGTGATTGTAAAGTTTCAATGGCTTCTTCAATTCTTTTGGTACCTGAAATTTCCATTGTATCTGGATCTATTGGGCAATTCATATCTACTCTTAAAAAAACGGTCTTGCCTTTTAGGTCAAAATCATCTAGTGTGAGTACCTTCACGCCCTTTCTATTATCCACTTGGTTAAATTCTTTGAGCCGATCATTTATTTTCACTAATATTATTTACAAACAGTAATTCATAATTTCAAAACTTATCTACTGACAAAAATTAAAAACTACTAACTTGAGGTTTAATTAATTGCAAAATTGGATTTTTGATATTAGGTCCCGCTCCTTTGTTTTACTGACTGCATTATTTCTTGTTCTTACTGGATTCGTTTATTCGGGAATAACTGATATCTTTGATCAAAATGTAGTTTTATTTTTCTCACAAAATGTCGGAAATCCATCAATTGACATCATTATGCAGTATGTCACAGAAAGTGGTGATGTCTTCAATATGTTGATGTTTGGAATTGTGGTTTTAATCATTCCCAAAACTCGAAGAATCGGAATTACTCTTATGATTCTAATCGTAATATCTACGCTCCTTACAGGCTATATCAAATGCGGTGTGGATAGGGATAGACCTAATTTTGAGTATGAAGGCGTGGAATTCCCTGTTACAATTAGCCGTGATACCTTTGCTTTATTCTGTGAGGGTGGATTTGATGCATCATATCCTTCTGGACATGCTGCAAGATCAATGATTTTCGCAATAATTTTGGGTTATGCACTTTCAGAACGATTCCCACGTGGTGCATATTTGATGTTCTTGTATCCTGCAATGATTTCACTTAGCAGAATCTATGTTTTACAGCATTATCCTATGGATGTCATTGGTGGAACTGTAATTGGAATAATGCTTGCCGGAGTAATGGCTAAACGAACAAAACTTTACAAACTTTTTGAGAGATCAAAAACCTAATTCAGTTAAAGCAGAATTACTTATCAGAACAATTGCATAATGTTCATCATCATGATGATATGTCCAATATCTAATATCTCGGATTTCATTTTTTTGTCTGAGTCCATGAGTTACTCCAGTTGTAACCGAGTGCCCAATTCTTTTAGCAATTTTTGATTCTTTTGGCATGAGAACTCTGAATCCTTCTTTTCTTTCTTTAAATCCAAGTTTTACCATATCTTCAACTGCATCTACTGCATCTTTTTCGTCTTTTAGATCATATGTCTTTGATATTGGCAAATTTTTTGGATGAAAATCCATACTTTTCTTGAATTCTCTTAACTAATATTTTTTAAAAAATGATTTTTGCGATCAAAATTAGTTAATTTTCTTAACTGGTAAGTCAAATCCTGATTATATTAACAACTTAACCGACTCTTTTTCTTTGATTGTATCATTGACATCATTAGAAAAATTAGTAATTCAATTAAGAAAAAAGAAACAGGACGCATCCAAGCTTAGGCAAAAAGCTGAAAAACAATTCAAAGAAGCTCGTTCAGCTGAAAGACGTTCTTCATCTGGTTTAACCAGCATCGATAAAAAAATTGAATCTGAACGAGAGGATGTGTCTGATGTGTCTACTGTCCTTACACAAAAAACCTCTCAATTGGAGAGTATTGAAAGACTGGTGGCTGCAGCACAAGAAAAACTAACTAGAGAAAAAGAGGCTATAGAACAAGCCCAACAAGAAATAGAATTTGCTGAAAATCCTGAAGAAAAGGAGAATGCTGAGGCTCGATTACACTCATTAAGTGATCATATCCAAGAATTAGAATCTGAAATTAAAAACAGGCGAAAAACTGCCAAAAAAATCTCAGATGATATTTCAAATTATTCAGATGTTAAATCAAAAATTGACTCAAAAATTCAAAAACAAACAAAATCAAAACCAACTTTGCGTGAGACAATAACTGAAAGTCATAAGACAACTCAAAAACTTGAAAAAGAATTAGAAAGACGAATTAAAACTGAAGAATCTATTAAAAACACATTGGAAAAGGCATCATCAAAATTACGAGAACTTTTGGTAAAGAAACACAAGTCTTCTAAAAAGAAACCAGCAAGAAAGACTGCAGCTAAAAAGAAACCAGCAAGAAAGACTGCAGCTAAAAAGAAACCAGCAAGAAAGACTGCAGCTAAAAAGAAACCAGCAAGAAAGACTGCAGCTAAAAAGAAACCAGCAAGAAAGACTGCAGCTAAAAAGAAACCAGCAAGAAAGACTGCAGCTAAAAAGAAACCAGCAAGAAAGACTGCAGCTAAAAAGAAACCAGCAAGAAAGACTGCAGCTAAAAAGAAAGTATCAAAAAAGTCTAAACGATAAGTCTCATAATACGATTTCTAGAACATAAAAGTAGGTTTGGTTTCATAATATGATTATGAAAAAACGTGGCCCAATAATTTCTATATCTGGATTGGTATTGGTAGTAATCTCACTTTCAATTGCATCTTCTATTGTGCCAAATAACATTTCTGAAATAAACAATTTTTCTGATTCGTTACTTGAAGGAATGTTTAATGAAATTACCGATGAAATTCAAATTATGTCTGGCGATTCCACTTCTTTTTCCTATAGTACATTTTCATCAGACGTGTCACTAATGTGGGGTATTGGAATAGTTGATTATCAGCCTGGTGATAAATTATCCATAAACATTTCAAATATTTTTGGAGATGATTATGGTGATTTTATTCAAAATAATCCTATTCTTTTTGAGATGCTGGAAATTCCTCAATCTGACACATTAAATCTAGAAGTTAAAAATATTGGAACAAGAAATGTCAACGTCGTAGCAATGTTTTCTGAAGATCCAGACAATTTTGATCCTCTGTCTAATTCCGATTCCTCGACCATGAATGTGGTTTTGGTTCTTGCTATCTCTGGATTTTTACTAATTCTTGGAATAATTATTTCAGTTATTGGAACAATAGTGATGCTCGTAGATTTGAAAAATAATCAAAACAATAAAAGAAGTTATTGAGGATTTATTTCCATCTGACCAAATTTACCTTTGGTAAGGGATACTTCACCTTTAAACTCATTTGTGTATCCATTTGTGATCACAACGGTGTCTCCAACATTGACTGCTTTAATGTCATCGCCCCACAATGTGAGTTTCATTTGGTCATCTTCAGTTTCACCGTTAGATATGATTGCATCGCAGACATCAACTGTTCCTCCACTTTTTAGATTTACAGTTCTTGGATCTCCTTTGCTTTTCACTTCGGCGTTTACATTAACTCCACTTCGCATTTTTTTTGCTTGTGAAATTGGTATGAACTCTGTCATGCATTTTTGAATCAAATTAGCACGATTATAAGTTTTCTCAAAAATAATGAAAATTTGGATCAATATTCTATTTTTTCATAATAGTAATTGAGAAATATTGGTCCATACACATTCTCATTGCAGAGGTATCGAAGCCCGGTCAACCGAGAGGGACTCAAGATCTTCATAATAGGAAATCCCTTCTCTCAGGAGTTCGTGGGTTCAAATCCCACCCTCTGCATTTTATTATAACTTGAATATGCTGAATTATTGAAAAATTAAGCAACAATTGCTTTTACTTTGGTTGTTGAATGCCTTGATATTTTTTTATGCATTTCAGCCAATTCTTCATCCTTGAAAGATAGATTGCATCTAAAACATTTCCAAACTATCTCTGACATGTTCAGTGTAGTCACAAATTACTTATAAAGATATTGCATGATTGATCCAATTTGTTACAAAACATGTTCATTGTTGTAAAAATCTTGTAATTCTTTTAATTTTTTAGATCATAATAAAATTTTTTTATGACTAAACGATGATCCAAGGGTTTAGAAATAAAAAAAGAGACAGAATTTTTGAGAGAAATTGGATATTTTTGAAATTTTTAGCGAATTTTCGTATTTGGGAATTTTTCTAGTTTTGATTGGCGTAAATACTGCGCCAATACTGATGCCTCCCAGCTGGATTATCTTGACATCTTTTTATCTTCTTGATCCTAGCTTGAATATTGTCCTACTTGCTATGGTTGGCGCTACAGGTGCTACTCTTGGAAGATTATTTCTCAAAAAAATTAGTGGATTATTTAGAAAATTTGTTGGAGAAGAACAGAAATCAAATCTAGACATTATTGGAGAATATCTAAATCAAAAAAAATATGGATACGTAATTGCATCTTTTCTGTTTGGAGCTACTCCCCTCCCAAGCAATATGCTGTTTATTGCCTATGGATTAATGCGTGCCAAGAGTCTAAGTATCTATGTGGGATTTTGGTTTGGTAGAACCATTTCTTATGTAATGATGATTTATTTTGGTGATACAGTTTTGAGGCCATTTTTTGAAATCTTTGAAGATCGCCTCACTGGAATTTTGCTTATTGATGGCGCTGGGATAGGTGCTATCATTCTTTTTGCATCTATTAATTGGACTGTTTTAATAACTCAGAAAAAATTAAAGTTTGTTAAACCAAAAATATGGAGAATCTAAATGAGAATACTTGATTCGATTAAAGAAGAAATAAAAAAAAGAATCGAAAATGATCCTGCTCATGATTTTGATCATATTATGAGAGTTTACAAAAATGCTCAAAAAATCTGTAAAAAAGAAAAAGTAAATGAAAAATTTGTTTTGTGTGCTGCATTATTACATGATTTAATATCGCATCCAAAATCTGACAAACGCTCTAAAATGTCTTCAATTGAAAGTGCAAAAAAATCACAAAGTATTTTACAACAATATGGTTTCTCAACTGAGGAAATATCCCTCATCTCTGATGCTATTCGTGATCATAGTTTTTCACAAAATAAAATTCCAACTACTATTGAAGGAAAAATTCTTCAAGATGCAGATAGGTTGGATGCGTTAGGTGCAATTGGAATTGCTCGAGTTTTTGCTACGAGTGGTTTACTCAAGCGTCAATTTTATAACATGGATGATCCTTTTTGCAAAAAAAGAATTCCTGATGATAAAATATGGGCAGTTGATCATTTTTTCAAAAAATTATTGAAACTAGAGTCTATGATGAATACAAAATCTGGAAAAGAAGAGGCAAAGAAAAGAACTAAAATCTTGAAGGAATTTTTAAAACAACTAAAACATGAGATTTAGCCATAATCCACATATCTATTATATCGAGTTTCGACCTCTTTGTTTTCTCCTGATTTTATCTTCTCATATTCTTCATTTTTTCTAAATTCAATGTATTTCATAATATCTAAAAATTCCGCTTCTTTTGGATAAGAGTCAAAGACTGGTTCCATTTTCTTTAAAAATTCTAATGTTTTCTCTCGGTATTCTTCCCTTGTGGGTTTTTTGATTCCTTTCATTCTAAACCATACCACTGCCCAGCTTGAGCCTACCACATGTGGCAATAAATCAAATGCTCTTTGAATTTCAAATCGTTCGTCGTTTCTCATGATTCTTGAAGAAATTTAGAGGCAGATTTTGCAAAATATGTTACTATCATGTCTGCACCTGCTCTTTTAATCGAGTATAAAATTTCCTCTGTGATGTCTTTTTCATTTACATATCCTAATTGTGATGCAGCTTTTACTAATGCATATTCTCCAGATACGCTGTATGCAGAAACTGGGATGTTGAATTTTCTTCGAGTCTCAGCAATTAAATCCAAATAAGATAATGCAGGTTTTATCATTACAATGTCTACCCCTTCATTGATGTCTGTTTCTACTTCCATCATGGCTTCTCTTGCATTTGTGTATGGCACTTGGTATGTTTTTCTGTCACCAAATTTTGGTGCACATTCTGCTGCATCTCTAAATGGTGAATAAAAGTTTGATCTGTGTTTAGCTGAATGTGACATTATTGACACATCTGTAAATCCTTCATCATCAAGTGCTTTTCTTATTGCAGCAACTTGACCGTCCATCATTGCTGATGGTGATACTGTATCTACCCCAGCTTTTGCTTGACTAACTGCAATCTTTGCAAGAGTGTCCAAACTGGTATCATTATCGATTTTATCACCTTGAATTATTCCACAATGGCCTGTAGATGTAAATTGGCATAAACACACATCTGCCATTATTACAATTTTATCCCCAAAATTTTCCCTGATTTGAGATATTGTCTTTTGAACTATTCCGTTGTCATCAAATGCCGAAGTTCCAGCTTCATCTTTCTGGGTTGGAATTCCAAAAAGCATGATTGCAGGAATTCCTAACTCACTAATTGTTCCTACCTCGTCATTTACGTTTTCTAATGGGAGCCTTTCAATTTCTGACATCGATTCTACTTTGACTCTAGTCTTTAGATCTTCTTGAACAAATACTGGACAAATGAAATCCCTTGGAGATAGAGTGATCTGCTGAATCAACTCTCTCATTTTTTCAGTCGTTCTTAGTCTACGGAGACGTCTTGCAGGAAATGACATATTGAAATTCTTTTTGGGTAAAATATAATCCTAGTCTGCCTGGTCTTGTTTTTTATAGTCAAATAACTTGCTTGCCAATTCTAAAATGCCTGGCTTTCCTTGCTCAGAGGCTTTTCTGATATTGTTCATGGGTGTTGATACGATGCTTTCTACAACGGCTTTTGTTAGTTCTTCGATAATCTTGATTTTTTCCTCATCTTTTTCATCAAGCATTTGAAGTGCTTTCTGCAATTCCTTTTCTCTTAGGTTCTCTATGTTTTTGAATACGTCTTTAACAAGTGGTTCTGCATCTAATCTTTTCATTGAGGCTTCTAATACACAAACTTCCTCATTAATTATATTTTCAACGGTCTTTACTTTGTTTAATCGTGCATTCATATTTTTTTCAACCATTTCTGCAATTTGATCTAGATTCATCAGTTTAACGCCTCCTACAGTTGCAACTTTTTCATCAACTGTCCTTGGATTTGATAAATCTAAGATCATCATTCCACCTTTTTTGTTTTTCATTGCATTAGCTATTCTTTCATTTGTTACAAGAAAATATGGTGCTGTTGTTGCTACAAATATTACATCATAATTATCAAATCCCGATAGAACTTGTTCAAATTTAATTGGATTTCCTCCCATTGTTTCACAAAACGCCTCTGATCTTCCAAGTGTTCTGCTTGTGACATCAAATGCATATCCTCTTCTTTGTAATGATTTTGCAACAAGAGTTGACACTTCGCCTGTTCCAATTAACAACATTTTCTTTGTTTTTAATTCATCGATATTCTCTTCTGCAAGCTTTACTGCCATAGAACCTACTGATATTCCTCCAGCACCAATACCACTAGTGTTTCTAATCCTTGCACCTATTCGAATTGCCTTGTCAAATAATTTGTTGAGATGTTGTCCTGATGCTTTAACTTCTCTGGCAGAAGTGATAGAGTTTTTTATTTGACCCAGAATTTGTTCTTCACCTAACACCATTGAATCTAATCCCGATGTTAGTTTCAACAAATGATGAAGTGCTTCTTTGTTTTCCACACACTCTATATTTTCATCAAATGCTTCTTCTTCAAGACCAGTAATTGATGCCCATGTTTTCTTAATTTTACCTATATCATACGTCTTTGATTTTCCAAATAATTCTATTCTATTACATGTTTGAATAATTACACATTCATCTAATCCTGAATGTTTTTTGAATTGTTCATATGCACTTTCCATATTTTTTATTGTAAATTGTTCAAGAATGTGAATTGGTGAGTTACGAAAAGTAACACGTGCATTGATGATGTTTTGATTCATTTCCAATTCCTCAATATTGTAATTGCTCGCTTTTCAGCTTTTTTTACATGACCGTCTTTTATTAACTGATCAATCTCATTATCACTCATGATTTTACGCAGACATTCTCCTCTCTGAGTGTTAGAGGGGATGAATTCCTTTGCAAATTTTCTTGCGATCTTCTGAATTCTAATCTGAGCAATGTCCTCTTTTGAAATTATTTTCTTGAGTGCTTTTTCTAATTTTTCTTTTATTTTCTTTGACATTGCTGGGCTTTGACCGCCTGTAAATATTGCAATCTGAATCATATTGTCAAAATCAATAATTGATGGATTTGAAAAACCACTATCTTCAGGATTATCTGAACTATATGCAATAATTTTTTTTCTTTTAGCGGCATTGATTATTTTCTGATTCATCTTTTTGTCATTTGTTGTTGTAATGATCATATGTGGTTTGAATTTTGAAATAAATTTTATATCTTGAATTTTTTGTTTTTTTAATTTGATTTTGTTGGATTTGTATAATTTGTTAATTTGGGGATTTACTGAAGCACTGATTACTAGAATCTCACAATTTTGCTTTAATAGAGAATTGATTCTTTTTTCTGCCTCATTTCCCCCTCCTATGACTATCACTGTCTTATTTTGAAGATTAAGATTAACTATCATCGATCAAAGGGGCTGGAGTTTCTATTTATGTATTAAAAATCAACGAGTAAATTTCTAGCTACATTTTTAATTGAATGACCAAGATACTGACTTGATGACTTCAATGGATGAATCTGATAAAGAACTCCTAAATGAAATTCAATGGACTTTTCCACTCGTTACAAGACCTTTTGATGCTATTGCTAAAAAATTCAACACTACGCCCGAATTCATCAAAGAACGCCTTAATCATCTAAAAGAGATTGGTGTTTTGAGACAGCTCAGCGCAATTTTTGATACTAGAAAACTTGGTTATACTAGTTCATTAGTTGCAATGGAAATTGAAGATGGTAAACTAGAATATGTTGCTAGTCAAATCAATCATCATCCTGGTGTTAGTCATAATTATGAGCGAGATCATCAATTTAATCTCTGGTTCACATTGGCTGTTCCTCCAGGTACTGATTTAAAAGATGAACTTGATAAATTCAATGTTCTTCCAGGAATTAAAAAAGTAAGAATGCTTCCAACTTTACAATTGTTCAAGATTGGTGTAAAGCTTGACATGGTAGATGATAAAAAACATGAAATTGCACCAACAGAAGAGAAAAAAGAAATTAAAAATATTAAATTTGATCCTAACGAAGAAGACAAAAATTTTATCCGTGAATTACAAAAAGATATGGAAATAATTGATGAGCCTTTTGTAAAGACTGCCAAGAATCTTGGAATAACTGAAGAAGAATTGTTTGAAAAAATGAAATACTATGAAGAAATTGGTGTGATGAGAAGATTTGCAGCCATCTTGAGACATAGACAAGTTGGATTTACTGCAAATGGTATGATTGTTTGGAAAGTGCCTGAAGATAGAATTTCAAAAGTTGGAGAAACTCTGGGATCGTTTCCTCAGGTGAGTCATTGCTATGAACGTCCTACATATCCTGACTGGCCATACAACGTGTTTTCAATGATACATTGCAAAACCCATGATGAGGCAAATGAAATGGCAAAAACAATCCAAGATCAAATACATGTTGATGATTATAAAATACTCTTCAGTTCTCGTGAATTTAAAAAAACACGAGTTGAATATTTTGTAGAGAACTCCTTTAGTTTGGAAGAAAAAGTTCCAGCTTCCTAAAACTCATTTTCATCATGTCCAACGACATGAACTGTACAAAAATATTGGTCGTTCATATTGCAATAAAATTCTGAATCCTCTCCACATAAATTACATGTTGGTCTTTCATCCAGTTCTGAGAGTTTTGTATGGTATACTTTACTCCTACTCGTTATGCCTGAATCTTTGTAAATTCTAGTCAGGTTTGAATAATATTCTAATTCTCCAGGATTTAATGGCTCTTTATTTTTGATTTTTTTAATTATTGCCTTCCATTTTTTATATTTACCAATCTTGGCAAGCTTCATTCTTTCTATAACTTCTAAAGTTTTTTCTGAATCTATTGGAATGTCCATCTGTTGATTAATTTGCCTGAGGTGTTGCCTTTAATTCATAGGAAGGCCATGTGTTATACAATTCTTCAATCTCTTTCATATCTGATGCTGGAATGTATCCTACCTTAGCCATCTCTACATAATTTACAATCTCTTCTTCACTAACAACAGTGGGGAATACTGATGCAAATCCTTTCTTTGTCATGATAAATTTCATTGCCAATTCTGTAATTGTTAGTTCATTTCTTTCTGCAATTGGTCTTAACAGTTCAACTTTCTCTAACGATGCTTTAATCCATTCACCTTTTCTAACTGATCTGTGATCTTTCTCATCAATTTTGGTCTCTGCATTTACTTTGCCCGTTAAAATTCCTGATGCCTCTGGAACTCTTACTAGAATTCCAACATTTTTCTCTTCTGCTTTTCTCATCAATTCATTTCCAGGTGTTTGCTCTAAAATATTGTAAACTGTTTGAACTGCACTAACATTTGGTCTCTCCATTGCTTCTAGACCTTCCTGTGTCCAGCCAATTGCAGGACCTAGTGCAACTTGATATGTCTTAATCAATTCATCTTCTATGAAACTGTCTAAGACATTAAAAATGGAATCATCTCTAATGTGTTTTAATTTTGGATTGTGTAGCCCATACATGTCTAGATGATCTGTTTGTAATCTCTCTAAGCTATCTCTCAATGCTTTTCTAGTGAAATCTTCATCAAATCTTTGTGGGAGTTCACTGTGTCCAATTTGCTCTACTTCTGAAAAATCATACCCGTATTTAGTAGATATTACAATTTCATCTCTCATGTCTTTGAAAACTTCGCCGATTAGTCTTTCACTTTTTCCTTTACCATACATATCTCCTGTTTCAAAAAAGTTAATTCCTAAATCATATGCTTTTTTGAGCATTCTTTTCGCTTCATCTTCTTCAATTTTTTTGCCCCACCAATCAAGTGCGATAGACCATGCGCCAAATCCGAGTTCAGATACTTTGATGTCTGTTTTTCCTAGTTTATTGTAATTCAATTTTTTATCTCCTTAAGTTGAGTTTGTATCATGTATTTCAAAACTATTTCCTCATTTACAATTTCATCATTTATGTTTATCCAAGATTTGCAAACATGATATTTTGGTTTTTGAGGTAAAATTGGCCTGTATTCGAAACTAAATTTTGAATAATTATCCCAAACTTGAAATCAATGGAACGATATCTTTTTTGACACATACAATCATTGGAATATCGTTTTTCACATATGTTGAAACTTGTGTTTCCCTTAAATCCATTATGAGATCTTGAAAATCTCTGATATTGTCAACTTCAAAGGCTAACATAAAGTCCTCATCGTGTATTCCAAAAGAGTATGTTGTATTGAGAATCACTTGAGGGTATTTCTTGCTTACCTCGATATGCTCATCCATTATTTCTTGACGTTTTTCTTTTGGGAGTAGATACCATTCTCTAGTTTTAGTAAATGGGTAAACAATTACATGTTTTTTTGGTTCATTTCCTGTTACAAATCCATGGGCTTTTTGTTCTTGGACATAAATTGATGGTCTTGTACATGACAAATATGTCCTAGAAGGAAGAATGTATTTTCCAAAAACTGTTTTGTAAATTTTCTCAATTACTATTTGAATTTCTTCTACTGTTTTTGCTGCAAACCAAAACAAAAAGTCTGCATCGTCTCTTAATCCTAAATTTGAATATGACCTGAACATTATTCCTGAGTTATTAATTACATTTTCAACCTCTTTTGCAGATTCTTCTTTTGCCAAATCTGCCATCCATCTCCATTTAGGATCTACTTTGAAAAATGAAAAATTGAAAAAATATTGATTATTGTTTTCTGACATGCTTTTTACAATTTTGAAACCCTATTTAAACAAAAACTAGATTCTCTATTCTCGAATCTCTATAATTTTATCTCGTGATTTATGGCCTGATTTTATTTGAACTAATGCAGTAGATATTTCAAATCGTTTTGCAATCTTTTTAATTATCTCCTTATTTGCCTCTCCTTTGAGTGGTTTTGATTTTATTCCTATGTTAATTTGTTCATCAATAATTTCTAAAAATTCTTTAGAAAATTCTACGTGTACTTTGTAAATCAATGTATCTAGAAAATATTTTCCGTTAAATCTAACTGATCTGTGGTTGTTCTAAAACCCAATCATAACCCTCTGCTTCTAGTTTGTCTGCAAGGGATGCGTCACCTGTTTTTAACACTTGACCTCTAGCAAATACATGAACGAAATCTAGTTTATCTAAGAATTTCAAAATTCTAGCATAATGAGTAATTACAATCACTGTTGCATCTTTGCCGGATACTTTACTGATTGCTTGTGCAACTGCTTGGACTGCGTCAATATCTAATCCTGAATCTGGCTCATCTAAAATTGAAATCTTTGGTTTTAGTACTGCCATTTGCAAAACTTCAGCACGCTTTTTCTCTCCACCTGAGAATCCTTCATTGAGATATCTTGATAGAAATTCTTCTTTTAATCCGACTTTTTCTAAATTCTCTTTTAGGTATTTTTGAAATTCTCTAACTGTGATGAATACTTCTCTATCGTCACCTTCAAGTGCTTTACTAAGAGCATTGTAAGCTGTTCTTAGAAAGTGAGAGAATCCAACACCTGAAACTTCAGTTGGATACTGAAATCCTAAGAATAATCCTTTCTTTGCTCTTTCATCTGCTGTTAAATCTAAAATGCTCTCGCCATCTAACAAAATATCCCCCTTTGTAACTTCGTATTTTGGATGTGCAAGTAATGTGTAGGCCAGTGTACTTTTTCCAGAACCGTTTGGTCCCATTATGGCATGTACTTCTCCAGGTCCAGTTTTTAGATTCACGCCTTTGAGAATCTCTTTTCCTTCTCTTGATACATGTAGATCTTTAATTTCTAAAACTGCCATAATGCACATTCCTTTGTTTCTCTATATAATACCGACGAAATTTAGCTAATCCTAATGTGATTTTTTAATAATAAAATGAAAAGAGGGGGGGGGGGTTTAATATTTGGCCAGAGATGGTCTTAAAGTAATTTTGAGTTTGTAGCATGTTAGAATTTCTTTACATCTATTTCTGATAGTAACTTCTGTTACTCCTGCAATACTTGAAACGTCTCTTTGTAGAACGTTTTGTCCAAGTAGTACCGATGCCACATACAGATATGCTGCTGCAATTCCATTTGGAGCTTTTCCGTCTGCAATGCTACTATCTTTAGTTTTTTCTGCAATTTCCAAGGCTAGTCTTTCAACTCTGACCTCAGTTTGCGTCATATTTGCTATCTTTGAGATGTATTTGTCCATGGTTACAACTGGGGATGCTAAGTGTCCCATTTCCATTACCATGGTTCTGTAGTATCTTGCTGCAAGTTTTGTTTTAGATTTTACATCTTTTGGTGGACAAATTCCGCGACAAATTTCTTCTAGTGATCTTACTACGTCACATTGTTTGCATGCCATGTAAATTGTAGCAGCAGTTATGCTAACTACTGATTTTCCCTTCACATCAACATGTCCGTCCAAGTTTCTGTATATCATAGAAGCAGTTTCCAAAACATTTTTTGAAAGACTAAGACTATCGCATGTTTCTCCCATTTTTGTTAAAACATTTGCAAGTCGTCTCTCTTTTGGTGAGGAAACTCTTACTCTTTGTTGCCACTTTCTGAGATTGTGCATTTGATTTGCAACTTCACGATTGATTGTTTTTCCGCTAAAGTCTTTTGCACTGATTGAAATCTCAGTTGTTATTCCCAAATCATGTTGAGAATAAGTTGTTTGTCCTGTAGCTCGTGCTAATTTCATTTTGTCTTCGAAATTTGAGCTAATAGTTTCTGGACCATAATCTGATATCTGATCATCGACTACTACGCCGCAACCAGAACAGATGATTTCACCGTTCTGCATGTCATCTACTAATGTAGATTTACATTCAGGACAGTTTTGTTTTTCTAGTATGTTCATTATTTTCTTCTCCTAAATTTTTTTGGTTTATTGGCAGGAGATTGCTCTGTTGCGTAAACGCTTTTGCCAATGTATTTTTTGATACTATTTGTTAATGGCGTTGCTGACGCATATGGTCTACTTACTGGACCAATCATTTCATTTACTTTTGCAACTCTAGTTCCCTTCTCGTCACAGAGTATTTGTCCTTCAACTAATTCTTTAGATAGTTGAATGATTACCCTGCCACTACCGGCTAGGTGCATTATTTCGCCTACCTCCTGCAATTAAAAGTACTAATCATGATATTCTTATCATAGACTTCTGTCAACTTTACTTTAGCTAAGAGCTAGAATTGATTTTATCTTGATTGCTTGCTTCTTTTTGATACGAGTTTTTCTGAAATCTTGTTAAGAATTTTTGTCTTTGAAGATTCTTTTGGTAAAATAATATACCCTGACCTGACAAAGGGTCGTTTTGGAAATCTTACTTTGTCATCAGACTCTGTAATCTCAAATCCTGCAGCTGTTGTTGCATCCATTAATTCTTTTAGCGAAGGATCAAAAACACATCTTTCTAATCCAACGCGTCTACCTTTTGATTTTTTTAAATTTTTGTTAAAATAATCCAACCAGATTACGATGTGTTCGTAATCTTTCATTTTATTCCTTTAGTAAAATTGCGTTAACTATTCCGTTTTGCCCTGGTTTTGAAACAACTTTGCATTTACCTTCTTGTGTTTCAAGTATTGCACCTTTTGTAATAATGCCTCTTCTTTTGTAATCATTGTTTGTTGCATTATCTAATACTTTGAGAATTTTTGTTTTCTTTACTTTAGCATCCCCTGTTGCTAGATTAACAAAATCAATTGATTTCAATGCTGTTTTTTTATTATTTCCACGAACTCTTCTTGTAATAGTTATTTGAGCTCCAGTGTTTGGTTCATTTGGGTATCTGTCAGTTTCATATTTTCTTCTAATTCTTAGCGGATGCCTTCTTCCTCCAGTAATTTTACTTGTTGCTAAGTTCTCTACGGATTTTCTCACGAAAACTTGTCTGAATTACTCTAATTTATACAAAACGCAAAAAATTAGCCATGATTACTTTTTCTTAATTTGTCTCTGTAACTATTTGAATAGGATTTGTTCTGCTCATGCTTGCTGTTTTTCTGACTTTGGAAAATAGTCGCTGTTTTAGATCTTCTACGTCTCCTTGAATTCCAAAGTATTTTTGGAATTTTTCTGTAGTGCTGTAAATTTTCAATCTTCCAACATTTTGATGGCTGATGTAATCTAATTGTCGTAGTTCTTTAAGATGAGAATATACTCCAGAACCTCTTGTCTCTACAAGTTGCTTTGATGAGATTGGTTGCATGTATGCAATGTATGACAATGTCTTAAGTGTAGCATTTGGAAGAACTGGTTTTGATGCATATCTTTTGACAGTGGAACTGTATTCTGGTTTTAGTTGCATTACATATGATCCGTCTGGTAGTATGACTACTTCAAGTGCTTTGAAGACATTCTTGGTTTTTTTCATGATGCTCTCAAGTAATTCTAGTGTTTTGGTCCTTGATTCTGTGCCTGATGCTCTGATAATATCTTCCAATCTAAGTGGTCTGCCTGCTGAGTAAAGTGCCGCCTCTATTCTTGCAGTTGCCTCATTCATATTCTCAATTTTAGTCAATTATCTATATTTCCTCTAAAATCTAGTTAAAGAAATCTTTTCTCCATTTTTGATCAGTTTGTTAATTCTTCTTTTATCAAGATAATTTTGATGTCGTCTTCTATTTGTTCAAGATCTACTTTTTGGTCTCTTGCTAGAAATAGTATTGCAAAGAAGCATCTTATTGAATCGACTTGATCTAATTCCGAAATAATGTCTTGAAGTAATCCAAATCCCGTCAATGAAATTTTTTTCATCACTAAATCTTCATATTTTCCTATTATGCTTTCAAGTGAAATGAAATATTCTTGGAAATCTGGTGCTACAATTGGCTCAATGTCCACTTGTCTATTTCTTCTTGATTGGGGATTTGCTATAGTTCCAATAAGATTTTGAAGTAATCCTAGCAAATCATCTAATGAAACTGGGTAAGTAGATTCATGTCTATATGGAATATCTATTAATTCAATATCTACATCTGTTCTTTGATGCATTGGCTTTTTCTCCATTGCAGCTTTTTGTAATGCAAAAATACTTTCAACTTTCATTCTGTAAATTAATGATGATGATAATGCTGCCATTCCTGCTACTTTGAGATCTTTCTTACCTGTTTTTTCAAGAATTTTTATCAATAAATTTAAAATTTGGATTAGATCAATCTCCCACACATCTTTCTTGGCAACTGATGATGGGCTAAACAGGATGTTTACTGGTTCCTGAGAAATACTGTTTGGAGTTTGTGCTTCGCTCACATGGTAATTTTCTTACCTATTCAATAATATCTAAGGGCTCTATTTTTTTCTCACTTCCAGTCAACTCTTATATTGTTCAGAAAAAAAACCACTTTGTGAAATCTGCTAGGATCACAGGCCCAAATGAGCCTCTTGCAATATCTGAATCTGAGACACCAAAACCTCAAGGAAGTCAGGTTCTGCTTAAAGTAAAATCTGTGGGTGTGTGTCATAGTGATTTACACTTGTGGGAAGGCGGATATGATCTTGGGGATGGACAATTTATGAAAGTCACCGATAGAGGAGTGAAATATCCTGTAACTCCAGGGCATGAGATTGTTGGCACTGTTGAAGATCTAGGCGATGATGTCTCTGGCATATCCCAAGGTGATGAGGTTCTAGTTTTTCCGTGGATTGGCTGTGGAAAATGTCCTGCATGTAAAGTCGGAAATGAAAATCTTTGTGATACGCCAAGATCAATGGGTGTTTTTCAAGATGGTGGTTATTCTGATTATGTATTGATTCCAAATTACAAATATTTAGCTAAACTTGATGGTGTTAATTCTGACTCTGCAACTTCGCTTGCTTGTTCTGGTCTTACCGCATACAGTGCTGTCAAAAAAGCAAACGAGAATTTACCTGAATTTTTACTAATCATTGGTGCAGGAGGTTTAGGATTGATGGCAATTCAAATTGCAAAAGCAATAACCAAAGCCAAAATAATTTGTATTGACAATGATGACAAAAAATTTGACACTGCAAAAAAGATGGGTGCAGACTTTGTTGTAAATACAAGTGTGTCAGGATCTTTATCTAGTGGAACTGGAAGTCCGGTTGATAAAATAATTTCTATTTGTAATGGTAAAGGAGCTGACAGTGTTATTGACTTTGTAAATGCACCTCAAACTGTAAGAACTGCATTAGGTGTTGTACGAAAAAGAGGAAACATTGTTCTAGTGGGATTATTTGGAGGATCCCTTGAAATATCTCTTGTTACAATTCCACTAAAATCAATTGTTATTCAGGGTGCATATACTGGAAATTACGCTGACATGGTGGAACTTCTTGATCTTGCTAGAAAAGGAATCATTAATCCTATGATTTCAAAAAGATACACCCTTGATGAGGCAAATACAGCTTTGGAGGATCTAAAAGCAAGAAAAATAGTTGGCCGTGCTGTAATTAATCCATAGTTTGAAAAACTACAAAATCTTATAAAATAAAAAATTAGATATCGATATTACAAAATCTGAATATTCTTTATTACAATAATATATGATATGTTTACAGTCTTTATTATTTCTAAATTAAACGACAACCCATTTCTTCTTCATTTTTTAACCTCAATCATGATTGTTATCTGTTCATCTTTTTATCAATTCGGTTAGATCCTTTACAAATTCTAATGCCTTTTGAATTTTTGGTTGATTCTATATTGCACATCAAATTTCTAGGATTAGTTTAGTCTTCTAAAATCCAACCTGATTTTAAAATCCCTAGGTCATTGTCTTCTCCCACACCTGTGGCAAATCTCCAAATGATGGGGGCATCTGTATTCATCCTTTCTTTAATTTTTAAAAGTGACTCCATCTCTGAATTCAGATTCTGATCTGCATTACCATGTTCTTTACAAAACTTGCATTTTTCATCAAGTGTGATTGGTTCTGATTCTATCAGTGGATAGGCTCTGCATGCAAGTGGTCTCTCGTTATAAATTTTACAGGGAAATCCGCCATGTGGTGATTTGTTTCCACTAGCAGTATCTAGGAAAGGACAAGTATTCCCATTTTTTTCAATCCCCATCATTTGATATGCTAAAATTTTTGTTGGCAAGGAATCTTTTTCTGTTGAAACACCAATTCTAGGAAGAATTTTGATATTGGTTTGATGTACTTTTGAAATTTTTTCAATCCTTTCTTTTTCTTCAGGAAGTATGAGAACTCCAATTTTTCCAAATTCTTTACTTGGATAATACTCTCTCTCAATGCAACACTGTGAGCATTCATCAATACATTTGAATTCCACATATTTTTTTCATCATATTGGATAAAATCTCTTGCGCATGACCAAATTTTTCCAATCAAAAACCCTACCAATTATATGCTCAAATTGTTAATGTAGGTCATGGGTAAGCGCCAAGTAAAAAATGAAAGTGCATTAAAAGAAATTCGTCTTCCTGAAGAAGGTGAACTTTTTGGGCGTGTATTGAAGATGCTTGGTGGTGAAAATGTTATGGTCAAATGTGCTGATAATGTGACTCGAAGAGGAAGAATAAGAGGAAAACTAAAAAGAAGAGTTTGGATTCGAGATAACGATATTGTAATTATTGCTCCTTGGGATTTTAAAGAAGCAGAACGTGGTGACATTGTTTGGAGATTTACACTTCCTCAAGTTGAGTGGTTAAAAGATAACAATCACATTCCAAAAGATTTCTAGTTTTGTTACATTGTTTTGCTTTGCTTAGTTAATATAGCGAATAAATTACTTGAGTATCAAATGGAACAAGGCACCGTAAAGTGGTTTAACCGTACTAAGGGCTTTGGTTTTATCGAAAGAGAAGGTGGAGACGATCTGTTTGTTCATAAATCAGACGTTGACGGATTCATCAACGAAGGCGATAAAGTCGAGTTTGAAGTAGGCGAAGGTCAAAAAGGACCCGCAGCCCAAAAAGTCAAAAAATCAGCATAGGCAACAAGTTTTTTTAATTTAAGAGTTCAACATTGTTTTCTTAAATCAGTCTATCTTTTTATTATTTTTAATTTCATTTTTTTCCTTAGAAAAATTTGTGGTTCCAAGCAAGGTTTTCTCAACTAGTTTAATCTCTTGTGCTACCTAGGCACAAACTATTTGTAACATGTTTAAGCATATTTTCTCTTATCTTACTGGAATAATTTTATATTCGATATGTGAGGGGATTAAATTTTCAAATGCCGTGGACGAGTTTTGTGAAATTAGTTTGATACCGACCCAATACTATTCATGAAATGACAAATTTTCTAGTTTGAATCAACAAATCAAGTAAAAATTAGATACTATTTTCTAAAGTATTGTGTGGCTAGAATTATTTTTGAAGGTACTTTAGATCTTTGGTGAAACTATGGAGTAATTGTCTCTAAAGAATTCCAAACATATTCAATTTTACATTGCAAGAACGGATGGAATGCTCTTGTCATACAGTCGAAGATAAAAATATGCAATTCCTGCTTTTCCAGTCATTAGATCTAATAATTCCCCTCCACTGTTTCCGCATTCCCATGAGTTTGATTTTTGATATGTTTCAAATCCTTTATTCCCAATAAATTCTGCAAATTCTTCATATTCTTTATTTTTTAATATCTTACTAGCATACAAAAAAATATCTCCAATTCCTCCAAGTCCGTGACATAATGAATAATCTCGAAAGACATCTTGATTTTTTTGAATTTGATTTTTTATTTCTTCTAATGCCTTTTGTGCCTTATTTGCATATTTTTCCTCTTCAAGTAATTCAAAAATATGTAGTCTGGAAATACAAATTCCAGGAGATCCATGACACCATCCCATAGCACCTGTAAGATCTAACAAGTCTTCTTCGGTATTAGTATCTCTCCTAAAATCTGGCCAATTTTTTTGCTCGGGAATATAATGAGAATCTTCATATGCGAATGCTTTTTTTGCAGATTCGAGATATTTTTTATCACCTGTTAATGTATAGAGTTTAACTAAACTATGACCAATTCCTGCAGCGCCATGTGCAAATCCTGTCAAATTATGAAGTGCATTATCTGCTCCATTACATTTAGCATCCCATGATATGCCTATTTTTTCAACACTTGCTCTACTAATGATCTCTTCTCCTAATTGTTTTAGAATATTTAGAATTTTCTCATCTTGTAAATTCTTATACAATGACAATAAAGGTGGAATTACACCTGCATTTCCAGCAATCACGTCTAACATATGTTCTGAATTAATCAAAGTTTGAATTTTCTTGAGAATTTTATATCCTTGCAATGCGAGTTTACTGTCTTTTGATGTCAAACTTATTTCATTAGATACAAACCAAACTCCGGTTATACCTTCATAAAATCCAAAACTCAAATCTTTTTCCTTTGAAATTTTGTACAATGCATGACGAATTGCACCCTTTGCGGTATTGAGATAAACCGGTTTGTTTGTAATCTTAAAAAGTTGTAATAAAAAATATGCAATACCTGAAGTTCCTTCATAGAAACTATATCCTAATGAATCATATGAAATTATCACTGAATAGTTTTTTATATAATTTTCCCAATCATCATCTGGATTCTCCATTCTTCCTATCCAATTACATTTATCTTCGTACCAAATGGCATTTGTACAAAATTCATTGCCAATAGATTCTGCTATGTTTAGGAAATTTTCTCTAACCATTTATGTAAATCCACTTAATTGCTCGTAATTATTTATAGAGTCTTGATTAAGATAAGGACATGTCAATGAAAGACCTCGTTTTTTAAAAACCTTGTCTATCTCCATCCTGATCTCCCTTTTTATTGATATTTGTTTACGATAACATTCAATCATTGATTCTGCAATAATTCTGCTTGTTCTATATCCGAATCCCTCATCATCAATTACGTCTTCAGCCAATCCTATACCTGGTGCTAATCTTTTTGCAAACAATGACGTTGAAGGATTTAAAAATTCTTTAACTTCATTATAAATTTCACATAATGATTTTTGTATGTGGGGGATATTCTCTATATCCACATATAATACTGCCGCGTCAGAACGTGGATAACTATTTTTATTATTTAGAATTTTAAACCTAAAAGGTATTTCTTTTTCATTTAATCTGTATGTTATTTCATAAAGCAATAATGCAGCTGCATCTATCTGTATGTTCCAATATATTTTGACATGGGGTGACTGATAAGAAAAAGTAGCGTCACTTAATGCCATGTAGAATCCTGAATTCAAGAGTCTGTATTCTTTTTGTATGAATAACAATCCTTCACAACCGATTTCTTGTGTGTCGTTTAAATTCATAAACTCCTCAGGCGTTGCCCAAATCACAAGACCGTCTTTTTCCACCAATAATTGGCCATCATATGTTCCGGTGATGGTCCAACCTATATCCCATGTTCCAATACCTGTATTGTGTTGTGAAAATGTTTCTAGAAGTTCTTCATTGGATGTGTATTCTTCAGAATTATGTACAAGTAAATTTCTACAATGAAAAATATGATAAATCATATCTGTAAGATCAAAATATGATCCAGAGTCATCTGCATTGTTACTATATTCTATTCCATCATAAAGATATGTGGTGGGAGATGTTATGGTGATGGCATCTAAGATTTCATTAATGAGATTGGATTGTGTCATTTTTGCTTAATCCTCTAACATTTTTTTAATTTTTCTACCGTTATCTTTGACCAAATAATCGCAATACTGAACTATGTTTTTTGCATCAATAGTTATTTCATCTGATTGATAAGCAGATTCATATGCCATATGAATTAATTTGGCAATGCATAATTTGCTTAATTTTGAGAAAAAATTTGAAGACACTAGTGTTTCTTTGATATTTTTCTTGTATTCTTTACAAAATAATCTGGTTGTAATCCCCGTTTCCTCAATTAGCGAATCATATGTTAATGAATCTCTGTCCGATTCATATATCCTATGATGTAGATTCCGTTCAATGATGTTGCTTATTATGCATGCAACATCCCAAAGTGGATCTCCTTTTAAAACAAGTTCCCAATCAATTACCCTGAGAATATAATCATCTGTGTCCTGAGTATTTTTTAATAATACATTATCTAGTTTCATATCTCCATGAATTATGGTGGATTTGTTCCAAATATTGGGAATATCCTGAATGTATGGATAAATCTCTGTTTCTTGTTGCATTGCCCTCAACAATTGATAATTGCCTGGACTTATGACCGTCATAATTTCGGGTCTTGGTCTAACTATGAACAATGTAATTGGAAGTGTATCTGGTAAAAAAGAAAATAAGGAATCATCGATATAATCGCTAAACTCATTATGATACAGAGCAATAAGATCTGCTAATGCCAATAGAATCTGTTTCTTGTTATTCTTTACAGATTCATAATATGTGGCAAAAGATTCTGCATTGTGAATAAATTCTAATAATAAAATGGCGTTTTTTTTATCATATTTGATAAACTGAGGCATTATTTTATTAGTTAATAGATTAGTTTTATTTTGTATCACGTTGTAAAACTTTGCTTCACGATTTACAAATTCGTTATCATAACTATTTGATAATTGAGGTTGTTTGACAATATAGCTGTTTTCTGAACCTTGAATGACTTGAATATTTTTATTCATTCTGGACACATCTTTGATTGTAACCCTGTCTTCAACAACTGATTTTTTATGAATTAAATTATTTTTAAGCAAATAAGGTACAATGTTTTCTAATTCTATTATTAATCTTGCACTATCCATGATCACATTACTTCCATTTTGCTAATATGTGTGAATAAAAAAAAATAAGGGGTTAAAGGTGGCTACGTCCATAACTCCCTTATCTTGTGCGTCTTGTTTTTCGTACTTTTCGTTTTGGTTTTACTGGTTTTCTTGAACAAAGTGGACCCAATCTTGTTTTGATACAACCTGGACCTACAATTGTTCTCTTACAACCTGGACCTACGACTGTTTTGATACAACCTGGACCGATGATTGTCTTACAACCTGGACCTACAATTGTTCTCTTACAACCTGGACCTACAATTGTTCTCTTACAACCTGGACCTACGACTGTTTTGATACAACCTGGACCGATGATTGTCTTACAACCTGGACCTACAATTGTTCTCTTACAACCTGGTGGTAAAAGTGTCTTACAACCTGGACCTACGACTGTTTTGATACAACCTGGACCTACAATTGTTCTCTTACAACCTGGACCGATGATTGTCTTACAACCTGGACCTACAATTGTTCTCTTACAACCTGGACCGATGATTGTCTTACAACCTGGACCTACGACTGTTTTGATACAACCTGGACCGATGATTGTCTTACAACCTGGACCGATGATTGTCTTACAACCTGGACCTACGACTGTCTTACATCGTGGACCTACAACTGTTACTATGTTGCATCTTGGAGCAGGTATTGTTTTGATACAACCTGGACCGATGATTGTCTTACAACCTGGACCTACGACTGTCTTACATCGTGGACCTACAACTGTTACTATGTTGCATCTTGGAGCAGGTATTGTTTTGATACAACCTGGACCTACGACTGTTTTGATACAACCTGGACCTACGACTGTCTTACAACCTGGACCTACGACTGTCTTACATCGTGGACCAATCACTGTTTTACATTTTGGACCGATGATTGTCTTACATCGTGGACCAATCACTGTTTTACATTTTGGACCGATGATTGTCTTACAACCTGGGCCAATCAATGTCTTTCCACATCGTGGACCTACGATTGTCTTGGTACAACCTGGACCAATGATTGTTTTGATACATCGTGGACCTAGTACGGTTTTGATACATCGTGGACCTAGTACGGTTTTGATACATCGTGGACCTATTCTGGTTAAGATTTTCGTACTTTTCTTTGCCATTTAGATCTCTCTCAGATGTGATGTTTCTAAAATCATTACAAAATAATTTATAATAACGTACTTAAGTATTATTTTACGGTGATGTGATATATGTATTGAAATAATTATTCAACATTAAGGCAACCATCAAAAACATTCTTAAAAATTCCCAATCAAATTTGATCAATGACCTTATATGGACTATATTTTTTATAGTACAAATACCCCGAAAAATAACACAGTAGCTAGATTTAATAAAAAATTTGAATTTTTGTCATTGTATTTATATACAAAAATACTTTGTTAATATGATATGAAAGTTATTAAATGAGATCTGGATCTTCAGTTAGAGACGAATCTGGAAATCGATCCGTTATTCTGAAAACCAAATTATTGATGTCCTTTTTTAAAGCACCTAGCAATTCTTGTTTAGGGATCTTGATAGTGAAGCGTGTTCTTAGGCGCTTTTGTCTAGTTGCAATGCAATTGATTGATTGAGATATCATCAAGTTTTGTTAAATTAGTCAGATGTCCATCTACTTTGTTTATAAAGAATTCAATTGAATTTGTAAATTTGGACATTATTTTCTAAAATATTTGCAGATGTTAGAGTTCTAACCTAAAACATAAGATCCTTTGATGGTCTACGAGTATCAAACTAAAAGTTCAACACCCTTTAGGAGTTAGAGATTTGAAGTGATTTTGTAAATCCCGTTCAAGGAACTAATTTTTTACCCAAACGTGAATGTGAAAATCTCAAATCCGGGATTATTCACCAAAATCTCAAGTGTATGTTGTTCGGACTCGTTTGTTTTGATAATGTTGTATAGGCCAGGATGATGTGTGTGTACTCTGCCTTTTGTACCTACATCATCGCCTGCATTATCCGTCTGTATTATATTTCCATCAAAGAGTATCTGTAAATCTGCTTCTCCTGCAGTCACAATGTTTACCTCTTTACCACTGTATGGCAAAACAATTCTTCCTGAATCTGAAACTAGTCTCATGCTACCTTCAAGATTGGTCCATGTTCCATCCAAGTAAAAGTAATGCCTGTTAAGTGATTCTGGTACAGAATATGTAACATTATGATTTGGAGAAAACCCCTCAGAATTTCCCAACTGATTTCTTCCAGACGCAAAATTAAATCCAAAATATAATTCTGGACTTCTAATCCACGAATGTTCAAATTCGTTTATTTGAACTAATTCTCCTGCAACTGGCATGTCCATTCCCATAGAATCTGATCTTTCTTGAAGTAGCTTCTGGATAATTTTCTCTGTTTCTTGATATCTGCCTTCACCAATGTGATCATATCGAATAAACCCTTCATGATCTGCAATATACTTTCTTGGCCAGTATCTGTTCTCAAAAGCATCCCATGTTTCTTTGTCATTGTCTAGAACAATAGGGTAGTTGATCCCATATTTTGTAACTGCCATCTTTACATTATCAATATCTTTTTCAAACTCAAATTCAGGGGAATGGACTCCTATGATCAGTAATCCTTGGTCTGAATATTTTTCATCCCATGCTGTGATAAAAGGTAGAGTTCTGATGCAATTGATGCAGCTGTATGTCCAGATGTCGTATAGCACAACTTTGCCTTTGATTTTTTCTTTGAGTTCATCTGGTGTAGTGTTAATGTATCCTGCAATTCCTTTTAATTCGGGGGCTTTTTTGAATTGGCTCTTGTCTATTTTTGATGTTATAATTTCAGATTTTTCAATAACATCCGTATTTTGAGTATCAAAAAACGAAAGGGCTGAGCTTATTACAGCTATCGCTATAACTATTGATATTCCAAACACTATTGCATTTTTTTTATCTGAATTCATGTCTTATCCCCACAATACCAATTCGTTTAGGATTGGAAAATTTGCAATGTATGCCAATTGGTTTGTCATTACTAAAATTCCAAGAATAATGATAAATCCACCAAGAATCAATGAATAATACTTTAGATGTTTTGACATTTTTTGTATTATTTTAGTTGCCCTTGAGAAAAACACCCCGATTAGTATGAATGGTATTCCTAAACCAAGTGAATATGCTAAAAGAAGATTAAATGCTACAGATGGAGTAGTGGCTGCAAGTGTGAGAACGGTTCCTAACACTGGACCAACACATGGAGTCCAACCTACTGCAAAAGCTAATCCGAAAAGAAATGACATAGGAAAACTAGTGTTTTTTCCCTGTGGGAAAAATTTCTTCTCCATGTTAAGCTGACGAATTTTTGTACTTAGAACAATAAACACTCCAAACCCTATGATGATTATTCCTCCAACATAGTTTAGAATTGAAACAAACTCTGAAATTCCAGTTGATAAAAAACCGTTAATCAAAATGCCTAGAAATGAAAAAACAATTGAAAATCCCAATACGAAAAATATGGAGTTTAGTATTACCTTTACTCTGTTTATGGAAACAATGGTTTTGTTGTTTCCGCTCAACTCACTAACTGTACTTCCAGAAATATACGCAATAAAGGCAGGAACCATTGGCAGGATGCATGGAGCAACAAATGAGCCTAATCCTGCAAGAACTGCAATTGCGATGGTTACTTCTGACATAAAGCAATTTACTAAATTTAACTTATTAGAATTCGTCCACATTAGACCCCAATCTTTTTTTGAGGAATTATTTTTTCAAAGTCCAAAAGATTGGGGTGTAAACTGGAAAATCCGTTTAATACTTTTTTGTATTAATTTTGTCAATGAATAAATTCATAATAGTTACAGTTGTCGTAGCACTTGTAGGAATATCTATTGCCTTTGCTAGTCCGCTATTTTATGATACAGAAATCAATGAGCCAATTCCATGGACGACACTATGATGGACGACACTATGATGGACGACACTATGATGGACGACACTATGATGGACGACACTATGATGGACGACACTATGATGGACGACACTATGATGGACGACACTATGATGCCAAAATCATACCAAGGAACTTTTGTGGGAGTAAACGATGGAATACATAATGCAGAAGGACAATCCAGAGTTATTTTCTTGGATGACGGTAGAGATATACTTCGATTGGAGAATTTTAAATCTACAAACGGCCCCGATCTCTTTGTATATCTCTCAACAGACACTCAAGCAACAGATATTGTAAATCTCGGAGCATTAAAGGCCAATATGGGAAATCAGAATTATGGAATTCCTGAAGGAACAGACCTAGAAAAATACAATAATGTTTTGATCTGGTGTAAATCCTTCAGTACGTTGTTTGGTAGTGCAGATCTAACCTCCCACTCCTAATTTTTTTAACATGAAAACAAATCTGATTCTTTATCATATGGTAAAACTAAATCATAATGATTTAGAATTTAAAAAAGAACCTGCCTTGAAAGGTTTATCTGTTTTATCTAAAAGTTATTTTCATAGGATGTTTTCTACTTCAATTTCACTCATATGTGTCCCATCTATCTCATCATTCATTTCTGTTATTTTTCACAGCTTTGGAAATAATGTATCTCATAATGATTTCAATGATTCTAGAAGATTCAAGATTATTTTGTGGTCAATAATCTGTGGTACTCGTGGAGGGCCAAACAGAGCAAAAATCCTCAATTTAATTAAGGATACACCTATGAATGCAAACAAAATTGCAACCGTACTTGGTTTAGATCACAAAACAGTAGTTCATCACGTAAAAATTCTTTCAAAAAATGAACTGGTTTCAAAAGCAGAAAAAGACTATGGTGCAGAATATCAATTAACACAAATCATGAAAGAAAATCAAACCGTATTAGAGGAGATTATGCAAAAAATTGGAACAAAGTAAATTAACACATCTCAGGAGAGATGAACCATGATAGACTTTATGCTAGCTGCTGTAGTGTCTGCATTTCTTAACATTGCATTGTTGCTAGTGGTTATTGGAACCTATCTACAAAACATGAAGGTGATTAGATCATACTATACTTCAGGATTAGTTCTAGTGGCAGCATTGTTAATGCTTCAAAATATTGTGATTGTATTGTTTTGGTCTACCCTTTACATGGATGATAAATCTTTGATGATGTCAGCTGACATGGTTTCACATTACTTGTTTGTAATTAATATAATTCAGACCGTTGGATTATCCATTCTAGTCTGGATTACAAGAAGATAATTCCAAAAAAGATTGGGGTCAAAAATGGATAAATCCTTAAGGTGATTTTTTCACATTACTTGTTTAATGAAATCAAAAAAGACAGGAATTCTAGCAATGACTACAATAGTTACAATGTTATCTGTTGTAAGCGTAGCAGGAATCCCTGCATCAAACGCAGCAAAGTCACAGATGTATGAGGTTACGATAACCAATCTTACTCTTGGACAACCAATCATACCACCACTCTTGATAACTCATTCAAAAGATACAGGATTTTTCTTCCTGCTTCCACTCCATTCATTTCGGGCATCGAGTTGTCACTAATAATTAGATCAAAGGGAGTTTCTGGAGGATCTTTTCATATGTCTCAAGTTCTTCTTTTCTATCATGAGAGCAAAAATCTGTGATATGGTTTTAGAATTATTTGTAATCTACTCCTGTCTGATTTATGGGCTATCACTTGTTACAAGACCGCAGTCTTTGCAAAAAACGGCCAAGGTCTTGTGAAGAAAAGAATTCTCAGAAAAGGCCTCAGTATTTGTAGACTTGCAGAATTTACACTCTTTAGGAAATTGCATACTGCTGTTAGTTATTATACTTGTTTAAAACATATTCTCTGATTTCTATCACTGAAATAATCTTATGCATTTTCAGATAATTTGAGGATATGTGTTGTGTTGTTTTTTACTGCCAAGTTTATTGCCTTTTGCATTTTTTCTTGGTAATCTTTATACTCTTTAGTATTCTTGACTATTTCACATTCTTCTACCACTGGTAATTCTCTAAAATTCTTGAATTGCTCAAGAGTCAAAACACACGTATGGTATTTTTCTTCATCCACAAATCTATATTTTACTTTAAATGCCACTAGTATTCATAAATTTATGAATATATTATTATATAATTGCACGCTCCTATGAAAACATCCTTTAATAATTATTAAGGATTGAACCTATTGAGATTTGGCTAAATCAACTTTTTAAAATAAACTCACAGTTGGAAGAACTTATGCAAGATCATATAACAGAGATGCAGAAACTTATGCCAAGTAATAAGATGCATCAATCAATGAAATAACCTTTTCAAAGGTTAATGCTAACCATAGTTTCTTTTTTCATGAATTTCTTTTCTATCTTTATTGCCTCTAGGTGTCCTAACGTAGTTTTACGCTACAACAAGGACATTGAACATCAAGACATCTTGGAAATTCTTCACATGCAGGACATCTTTTCTGTCCACCTTTATATCGATGTCATTCTTTGTATCCTAATGCCTTTGGAAGATCTCTAAACCCACTTTTGGAGTGTTGAGTAAACCCTTGTATAATTTTGGACCCTGCAGTACATCCTCCCAAAATCATGATACGTTTCAACATGATACATATCGTTCTTGTTGGTTTAAAGCATATCTTAACTGTACAATTAAAAATACAAATTCGATAACATTGTAAACTAAACATGGAAAAAATTTGTTGGGCTAATACCGATAATTTTGATGAATCAGAATTTATCATAGTTGGAATTCCTGACGAATCGCAGTCACATGCATTGAGGAAAGGAACTACAGAAGCACCTTTCAAAATTCGTCAAATCTCAAATCAACGAGATTCCTATGAACGAAACGGTGAAAAATCGCTAGGACGTCCCTTTCAAGGCTCTGAAAAAAAAATTCACGATATTGGAAATATTTCCCGCGAACAAATTAAAGCCCTTTATGATAGAATCTCGTCTCTTTCCAAAATACCTGTTTCTATTGGAGGTGATCACTCCATCACTAGTCAGATTATCAATACAATGGCAACAAGACTTGGAAAAATCTCTCTGGTGTATTTTGATGCTCATCCTGACTTTGTAAGTTCTACTACAAACTACTATGGCTCTGTGATAAATGATGTTCTTTCAAATATTGAAATAGAGTCCAGTGTTCAAATAGGAATTCGAACTCCAGAACAAGAAGAATTGGATAATGTCAAAAAACACAATCTAAGCGTGATCACTCCTTTTGACATAGCAGAACAAGGAATAGAACAAATTGCAAATTCAGTACTGGATAGATTAGGGGATAATGTGTATGTTTCATTTGACATGGATTGTATTGATCCTGCATATGCACCTGGTGTTTCTGTTCCAGTTCCCCTAGGTTTGAACAGTACAGATGCAGTATACTTGTTGCAAAAAATTGCAAAAAAGGGAATAATAGGAATAGACATTATGGAGGTGTGTCCCAGTTTTGATGTCAAAGACAGAACATCTCATTTAGCATCTAGAATAATTTCTGAAGTACTTTATTCATCAGGAGAAAAATACTTTGGCTGAATTTGAAAATGAATACACATGGGGCAAGGCTGTTGCAAACAACTCTATTGAAAAATTTCATATGGATTTTGACAGAGCAATTGATAAAGTTCAAAATGAATTAGGTAAAAAATATCCGGCAGTAATCAATGGAAAAGAAATCTACAGTGATGATTGTTTTGAAGTTAGATCTCCTTCTAATACTGGAATTCTTGTGGCGGAATTCCCAAGAATATCTGCCGATGATGCCAAAAATGCAATATCTAGTGCAAAAAAGTCGTTTGAAAAGTGGAGTGATTTTTCATATCAAAAAAGAGCTGAAATATTTAGGCATTGTGCGGATATTTTTTCCAAACAAAAATTCTTTTTGGCATCCTTGATGATCTTTGAGAATGGAAAGAATCGCCTTGAATCTATGGGTGATATTGATGAAACGATTGACTTTATGAGATTCTATGCATTGCAACTAGAAAAGAATCATGGATTCTGCAAACCTACTGTTCATCCCAATCCTCATGAAAAAACACAGACAGTGATGAAACCTTATGGTGTCTGGGGAATAATTGCTCCCTTTAATTTTCCTTCAGCAATTGCAATAGGGATGACTACTGGTGCATTAATTACTGGAAACACTGCTGTTTTAAAACCCGCAAGTGATGCCCCGTTGTCTTCATTTCAGTTTGTAAAAATTTTGTATTCGACAATTCCAGACGGTGCAATCAATTTTGTAACTGGTTTTGGGGAAATAATAGGAAAGACCATCATTGAAAGTCCAGATGTTGACGGCATTGCATTTACAGGCTCTTATCAGGTTGGTATGAAAGGATTTCAAGAATTCACAAAGTCAACTCCAAAACCTTTCATTTCTGAAATGGGTGGAAAAAATCCCGTAATTGTAACAAAACATGCAGATTTAGACAAAGCATCTGACGGTGTGATGAATGCTGCTTTTGGATTTGGAGGACAGAAATGCAGTGCATGTTCAAGAGTTTATGTTCAAAATGATGTTGCTGATCAATTCATTTTAAAACTTGTTGAAAAGACAAAAAAATTGGTAATTGGAATGCCTTGGGAAAAGGATGTGTTCTTGGGCCCTATCATCAACAATGATGCTAAAATAAAATTCGAAAACGCGATTAATATTGCAAGAAAAGACGGAGAAATTCTTACAGGAGGTTCAGTATTAACTTCATTAGGGCTTGAGAATGGTTATTTTGTAGAACCTACAATAGTCACAAAATTGCCTGAAGAACATACGCTTGTCAAAGAAGAATTATTTCTGCCATTTTTATGTATTCAAAAATACGATGATTTTGAGGATGCAATAAAACTTGCAAATCAAACAGAATATGGATTGACTGCAGGAATTTTCAGCAATGATGACAGACAATTAGAAGAATTCTTTGCAAAAATTCAGGCAGGAGTTGTATATGCAAACAGGTATGCAAGTGCAACTACTGCAGCGTTAGTCTCAAGTCAGCCTTTTGTTGGATGGAAACATTCAGGTTCTACTGGAAAGGGAGCTGGTGGTGAAAATTATCTGCAACAATTTATGCATAGTCAGACTCAAACCCGCTGTGACTGAATCAATGAATTTCCAAGTAGTAGGATGTTTCTCTTTCTTTCTTTAATTCTTCTAAATGAATACGGTAACCAATTAATCCCATATGGAATGTAGTCTGAAACCACAAATTTCTTTTTGATTAATTTTGGTTTCAGTTCATCTCTTATTCCTTTTAGCATTTGAAACTCAAATTTTTTAGGATATTTTTTTGCCAAATTCTCTGCCTTTTGTATGATCTTCTCATCATGTGTTGCTATTGCAAATTCATTTCCTTTCTTGAACAGTATCTTCATTAGTTTTACGTAATTTTTATCAACATCTTCTTTTGATTTGAAAGATATTCTTTCTTTTTCTCTATATGCTCCTTTAACTAGACGTATTTTTGCACCAATTCGTAACAAACTACTTAGATCGTCTTCGGTTCTTTTGAGATTTGCCTGTAAGGCAATTCCTATTCTTTCATATTTTGAGAAGAACGAATTGTAAATCTCTATAGTTTCATCAGTATGTTCTGATGATTCCATATCCAACCATACAAAAACATGGGCATGGCGGGCATCTTGTATGATTCTTTCAAAATTCTGATAACATTGTTTCTGATTGATTGAAAGGCCTATTTGGGTTGGTTTTATTGAGATTGCTCCACGAATTTTCCATTTTCTAAAAGAGTTTATGATTTTTTTATATTCTGCTATTGTTGACGTGATTTGTTTTTTTGAAGTATGATATTCTCCTAGTTTGTTTATGATTGCATAACGTCCTGACTTGTATGCGGTTTTTGCTGATATCAGTGCATCATCTATTGTATTTCCTGCAATCCACTGTTTTGCTATTTTAAACAAAACTTTCTCCATTAATTGTGTACCTGTGACCACAGTAAGTAATTTCTAATGATAATTATATGATTTTATATTTATTCTCCAACTCTATTATCCAACCACAAAAGAGAAATTTGATGATTTTACACTAATTGTATGGGTGAGGCTTTTGTTTTAATTAACTGTGAGCCTGGTAAAGAACCATTAATACTTGAACAATTACGAAAAATAGAAAACGTATCTGAAATTCAAGGAACCTATGGTATCTATGATATTGTAACTAGAATAGAATCTGATAACCAATCCCAACTTGACAATATAATTTCAGACCAAATTCGGAAACTAGACTATGTTAATTCCACTCTGACACTCATTCCTACTGACGAACACGAAAGTAGCCTTTCAGATTTAATTCCGGACATAATGCCTGATGTGATACCTGAACAAAAAAAACCTTTGGGAGGACCATTTTCAGAAGAGGGAGAAGATGATTTTGATGAAGATTATGATGAAGATTATGATGATTCGACAAAACTAAATCAGTTTAGAAAAAAGGGATAACTTGGTGCAAATTCATTTTGTTGAGGTAGATAGTTTTCTGGATTTTGCACGATTTGTATGTGCTTTCAGAGAATACCCCTTGAGAGTTTATGCCCACAAATTACATGGCAAGATGGTGTTATCAAGTAGAATTGTTTTGTCAAAATCAATCCTTGCATTTTATACTGATTACCAAGAAGGAAGATACATTGAATATGATCCAAAAGGCGGCAAGGAAACATCACGAGTTGTCTCTTCTATACAATCCACCTCTGATCATGCGCCAATAGTTCATTTAGATTCATTGCCATTTCAAATTAAATACTACAAAAAAACAGCTGATAAATTCAAAATCTCCAAAGTGCTTGATCTAGGAAATCTGGCTCGATTGACATATGATCCTGAGTGGCCTGATAATCCAAAGATAACCCTATTGTGTTTTCCAAAGGGGGAAAAATGGATTGTGGGATACATGTCCGTAATTGAATTAGCTGAAACCGTTTACTGTTTTTATTATGTGGAGTTGGATGAAGAGCCAGATAAACCATTCATAAAATATTCCGGTCATAAGGGAATTTCAGCTCAATTCACAGATATTTTCCAACATGGATTTCCATATCTCCCAGTAGTCAAATTAAAGAAAAACCATCCTCTTTTTGGTTTTATCGCCAAAAAATGAATTCCCTCAGGACGAATATTCCATTCACACAGATATTCTAATACCATAATGACTAAAATTTTTCCTGATTCAAAATCAGTCATAACGGCACTTTCCATACGTGAGGGAATTCCTCAATTCTTGAAAATTAATTTCTGATCCATAGTTACACTGACAGTAGGATAATTATTCGTAGTAATCTGCCAAACTCAAGCACCAGTCCATTGACCGTGTACCCATCGTTACTCTGTTTTTCCTCGATGTTTTCTTTGGTTGATTACTACTGAAATTGGTACGAGAAAATAAAATAAAAACTAGACGATAAAAATAATGAATATATGTTTAATTTTTTCACAAAAATAAACTAAATTATTAGTTTAGATAACTAATTCCAATTCTCTAGAATTAGAACATTTAGTTTGTTACCTCTTGCTAATTAGGTCTCTCTAATTTTCAATCACTTTAAATGAAATTTTGTTGTAATTATAATGTGAGAATTTGTTCATGTGGCAAATGTGGTAAAGAATTAGAAATTCAAAAAAATGTTTTTCATACAAAAAGGCCATTAAATTTCAATGTGTACAGTGTTACTATTCAACATATGGCCAAATCTCTTTTCAGTACAATATGCAACTTGTGGCGACATCTATTGAAAGGTGTTTAAAATGATTATGCCATTTATGCAAGATGAAAACACTTGCATTCATTTAACAATTATATCTGATGATACAACTGGGGAGCAGGTTTGCGAAAATTGTGGGCAAGTACTAATTAATAATGTGGTAGATTATTCTACTGATGGATTTAATGAAAATTTCAATAATGCAAGAACAGGCCCTAAAATATCCATTACAATGTATGATGGGGGTCTTTCCACAGTAATTGGAAAACATAATTTTGATTCTTCTGGTAAGGCAGTATCTCATGAAATGAGAAGAAACATTAACAGAATGAGAATGTGGGATTCTAGAACCAAATCTAATTCTACTGCTCACAGAAATCTAATGATCGCACTTTTGGAGATAAACAAGATTAAAGAAAAAATGTCCTTATCTGATGCAATTATTGAAAGATCTGCATATTTTTACAGAAAAGCATCTGAAAAAAAAATGATACGTGGAAGATCAATCAAAGGAATTGTTGGAGCATGCATTTATGCTGCATGCAGGGAATTAGGAACTACTAGAACTATTATTGAAATTTCAAAATGCATGCATGAGAAAAGAAACATCATAGCAAAAAGTTATCGATTGTTATTCCAACAGCTAAGTCTAGAAATATCTATTCCAGATCCAACTTCAAGCATAATTAAATTTTCCAATAATCTAGAATTATCTGAGAAAATAAAACGAGATGCAATTTTTATCTATGATACTCTAAAAGAGAAACAAGTTATTGCAGGGAAAAAACCAGGAGCTGTTGCAGCTACAGTTGTGTATATGGCCTGCATTAAAAATAATCAAGGTATATCACAACAACAAATATCCAAAATATCAGGTATAACCCAAGTAACCATTCGTAATAGGTTTAAAGAATTTAAACAATATGTGCAACTAATTTAGAAATTTGATAAATCATTTATTGTAATATTATTATAAAAAATATCTCCACAGAGATTTAAACCAAAACCCTTACTCCTAAAAGTTTGGTGAACATCTCACTATCAAAAGTTTGGAAAATAGAAGATTTGAATTATTACAATCAGTTCATTTTAAAAATAATACTAATGCTGCAAGAGCTGCAATCACTCCTACAAAAATCAAGGTATTTCTAACACTATGATATCCTGTAATCAATTCACTCATAATCCCATACTCTAATAATGAAATTTAAACTACAGGTGTTTTTTTCTTTAAATTTATTTAGTAAAGTTGTAAAAAATCAAAATAATTTAACATGTTGTATCTGTTTCTTCATATTGATTACAAATCCTAACACTGGTTATTCCTACAACTTTTGAAATATTTTGTTGAGGCAGATTTACACCAGTTTTGATAATTACCATCCTGACCCTGTAGATAATCTAAGCAGTAATCTTGTAAAACCAAGTATCAGTCATTTGACTAATTTTTATTGATACCGTTTTCTCTCTTGATTTTTTCTTTGGATTACTGCCGCACAATATTAGTTCATTGTGAAATAAAAGCTACATTTGAGAATAATGTACATTTGTTTAATTTTTTTTATTATTATTGAATAATTTCAAGGCATTATGTGATAATAGTAATTTTTAGATATCATAAAATACCATATTTCTATATGGTAAAAACAACCAAACTTATCAAACAAACCAACGGGGTGTATAAAATAGAAATTCCAGAAGAGGATATATCTGAACTTGGTTGGAGAAATGGATATGTTCTAAAAATAGATGCAGAAAGTAATAGAATAATTATTGAAAAATTAAGTGGATTTATGGGAAAATGATTTAATTAAATCATTTAATGTTGTGTTGTTATTAAAAAATAATGCAAAGGGATAGACTAACTGAATGGTTTGTTCCAAAATTTGGTTCTAGAAATTTTAGATTATTGATAGGAATTCTGTTTTTACCCTATACTGGAATGGTGGTATCATTTTCTATATTGGGATCTCTTTCAGTAGAATTTAGCCTTGTTCGATTAATATCCATCTGTGTATTGTATTTTTTTGCAATAGGAATATCTGCACATTGTCTTGATGCTTTAGGAAGCAAGAAAAAACCTTGGGGAGACATATCCAAGTCAAAGCTATGGTTTGCATCAATAATTTCTTTAATCATTGCTTTTTCAATAGGGCTGTATTATGCGTTTTTAGATTCTTGGCTATTGTTTCCCATAGGAATAGCAGAAGGGTTTTTTCTTTTTGCATATAATCTGGAATTATTTCATGGTAAATTTCACAATAACATATCATTTGTAATCTCCTGGGGAATTTTACCAGTTTTTGCAGGAGCTGTGATTCAATCAAACACCATATCGTCTGAAACCATAGTTTTTTCTATAATTGCAGGTATTGCAAGCTATATTTTGATTACTACATCTAGAAAATACAAAGAATTAAGACAACAAAATGCAAATTACCAAAAATATCGTAAAAAGGAAATTATTCTCAAGTTCACAAGTTCAATCATAATATTTGGCACAATTTTCTTTTTTGTTTTCAGGTATCTTTAATTCAGTAAACAAGACAATATTGTATGAGTATGTCTTCTGAAGATTTGTTACAAAGGATATTGGATGCTCCTGTGGGTCAGGTAGTCACTGTTCTTGGAGAGGCTCTTAACTGTAACATACGTCTGCAAGTAGTAGAACAAAACACTGTTGCGCCTAATCAATTTGTGAGAAAGGTTGCAATTACTGCACAGGGATTGCCCGTGATAAAGGCTTATGTGAAATTTGACTCTAGGGTTTTGCCTGAATTTATTTTAGATGATCTTTTAAAGAAAAAACGCGGTGTTGGGACCATTCTCAATGTTAATGGGATTAATGCCTCCAGAAATGTCATATCATTGAACCGAAATCCAGATGAAAATAAGGTGACAAGAGAATACGAAATTATTCATAACAAAACAATTTGGTTTACCATATTGGAAGAAATAAGACTAGGAAATCTTGGTTCCAACAATAATAGTTGAAGTATTCCATGTCAATTCTTTTTTGAATATTTTTAATCCATATTTTTTCATAGTCTCTTCGTATTCTTTTACCCAATTAGTATCTCTTATCATGCGAGGTAAATCAATAAAGACCTGTTTCCAATTGGGAACAAAAAATCCTGCAAAATAAAGTAACTTAAAGTAAAAATTCCACAATTTTCTTACAAATAGATTTGTTGGATATGTAAAATCATGTAAAATTATTTTTCCACCTACCTTGAGATGATCAATGCAGTTTTTAATCAGAACTTCAGATATGCAATATTTTGACAAATATGATGCAGTAATACAATCAAACTTTTCATCCAGATTAAGTTTTTCAGCATCTTGATTTACAAAAGAAATATTTTCATATACAATTAATTTTTCTTTTGCTTTTTCAAGATATTTTTTAGTGATGTCAACACCTATTATTTTCACGTTTGGAATTTTATTTACAATTTGTTCTGTTAGGATTCCAGTGCCACAAGCAAGATCCAACACAGTTTTCTCAGTCAACAATTGTTCTACAATTTTATGTTTCCAAACATTATCTTGTCCAAAAGTAGTCAGGTGTACTATTCTATCATAGGAACTGGCAGTATTGTTAAAAAACGTTGGAACAAAATCTTTGGGACGTTTTTTAATCATGAAATTTATTGAAGTTTTTGTTTAAAGTAGTTTATGAATAGGTATATGTTAAAGGATTTTTTGAAGATTTTTTTTAAAAAATACGCTTGGGAATTTTTATCCGCCTGTGGCTGCGTCAAACAACGCACATTCACACTTATCTCGTTCCCCACAATAGGGACACTTGCAATGACAATGGGGTAATGAATTTTTGCATGTCTGACAACAAGTGTATTCTTCTATTTCCTGTTTTAACATAATCTCCTCACCCTTGCCCCTCAATTGCCATAAGCGTTAATGTATTTCTTATTGTAGGCAACTTGCGAATTTTCCATGTAATGTCTTCACGTAATTCTTTTACGTCTTTATTTGCAACTTCGACAATAATGTCATATGCCCCAAATGTTCCATGAGCCTCATTCACTGATTTCATACTGCGTAATGCAACCAGTGTATCCCCTTCATGTCCTAAATCACAATTGATTAAAACATATGCTTTTTCCATACATTATTCATTTGTGCACATCTTATTTTAATTCCTCAAAAAAATATCTTAGATGTTTTTAAAAAAATAGAGTATTTCTGAATGAATTTTAAGTAAAAAAAATTTACATTTAATTTTCATGATGCAGTATATCATATTAACATGAGAGAAGATTTTGCAGAATATACAAAATGTGACGGATGCAATGCAGCATTATTGTTATGTGATTGTAACTGTCCAAAATGTGGCAAAAGAGAGAATTGTAATTGTAATCTAAAACCAATCAAATGGAGTGATGTTATATGCTAAAAGGGTCCTGTCAAGTTATAGGGACATAAATTTACTTTTTTCAGTATTACAGTATAACTTTCAATAATTTAAGACAGTAAACATCAGTTAACGATGCAACAGGCTACCAAATGTGTTTGGCAGTTTCATGATAAAAAAGATGAGCTAGCAAATGTCTTTAATTATTTCAGATTGTGTACAAATGAGGCTATTCGTATCTCAGATGAAAAAAATATAACTTCACGCAATACAATGCACCACGAACTGTATGAACATCTCAGGAATAATTCAGATTTTTATGCAAAATATGTTCATGGATCCCTGTCTGTTGCAAAAGCAAGACTCAAACTATACCGTGCAACCAAAAAGAAAAAACCAAATGCAAACAGGCCCTATGTGAAAAGAGACATGATAACACTTGACAACCAGTCATTCAAGATTATTGATGGATACCTAAGATTCCCAATCAGGGCAAAGCAGTACCTCTTTGTCAAACTTGCGTCATATGTAATGGAGCAGATAGAAAACACAAAGTTAGGCTCAATTACTCTGACTCCTGAAAAATTAATCATATCATATTCCAAAGAGATCATACAAAGTGCGCCAAAAGATTTTGTAGGAATTGACAGAAATCTTGAGAATGCAACGAGTTATGACAGTATGGGCAAATTCATGTTTTATGATCTAAAAAAATCAAACGGCATCAAACAAAAATACAGGGAGGTGAAATCTCACTTTAAAAGAAATGATGCAAGGATTAAAAAGAAATTATTTACAAAGTATGGCAAGAAGGAGAAAAACAGAGTACATCAACTGCTCCACAATGTCTCAAAGAGGATCACATCACAGAATCAGTGAGTCATTTTAGAAGACATAAAGGGAATCAGAAAATTGTATAGAAAAGGAAACGGCCAGGGTAAAAAGCATCGTGGCAAAATGAACACATGGAGTTTTTATGAATTGCAGAGACAGATTGAATACAAAGCTAAATGGGCAGGATTACCAGTAAAACATGTCAAAGCACATGGCACGTCATCAAAGTGTGCGGTATGTGGGTCAAAACTAGTACCCGAAGAGCACCGAATGATGAGATGTGTCATGTGTAAGATTCTTATCAACAGGGATGAGAATGCAGCCAAAAACATTTTGGCCAGAGGGTTGAGGTTCGACCCCAACGCACCGCAAGTTGAAGCAATGAAGCAGTTCAAAGATGCAGAGTCGATTGTGACGAGTCAGGAAGATGGACAAATTATGTCCCTATAACTTGGCAGAACCGCTAAAAGACATAACGTGTTAGTTAGCATAAAATAAGTCAAACAAAGATGACGACTGTATGAATTTACCTTTAATTTAAAATCTATAACATAAAACCAGGAATTTTAAACGATTTTACTAAAACAGAACAACACATCATAAATCATACAAAAACAATACTATATCAATAAATTGACATTGTTTGAATTTCAAATTATGTTTGGATTAGTCATGATTCTAATTTTAGTTCTGCTTGGAATAAAGAGTTTAGGTGATAAAAAGAAAATAATTGATGATGAAAAAGCACTAAAAATAATCAATGAGGCATTGGAAAAAAATGGGTATGATAATTTTGAATTAGAATCAATTGTGTCTATGAGTGAGCCAAACATTACTTCTGTAATTGTCAATATAGGCTATTTACAAATCGCATTAGAAATTGACAATAATTCTGGAAAAATTCTAAATACTGAAAAAATAGTCAGATAATAATATAATTTAAGAAATTCTAGAGTAATCGGTCATCTTCTTTTACTGTAGTCAATACAATGTTAGTTATAGTATTAGTTACATTTTGTACAGTAGACAAGTTCTTTACAAAACTGCTCATAGTTTTCCTATCTTTGAATTTTGCAATAACTAGCGTATCTGCATTGCCAGTAATGTCATACACTGCAACCACATTGTCTTGTTTTGCAATCTCATTTTCAATTTCCAACATCTTTCCATCACTGGTTTTGATTTCAATGATTGCTGTAATGTCATACCCAAGCATCTCATGATCAAGGCGAACAGTGTAACCTTGAATGAGCTTGCACTCTTCAAGTTTTTTTATTCTTGAAAGCATGGTAACAGTTGACACGCCTAATCTAAGAGCCAGTTGTCTTGCTGATTGTCTAGCATCTACTTGTAGCAATTGGAGAATTTTGATATCTTTTTCATCCATTTCCACACTATACTATAGCTTTACAAATATTTAACAATATTGAATAATTTTGTATACATTTAATGTATCAAAATGAAATACCTTATAATTGTCTAAAGATAACTGTAATCATGACAATGCTACTGGCATATGATCCAATCTTGGAAAAACTCCAAAAGCATTTTGAAACACATGGGATCAAGGCTGCCGTATCAGAAGAGAGATATGATTTTGAAGGAGACTTTCTTGACTCGTATCTGCTAGAAACAAAAGGCGGAATTGGAAACGCAGGCACTCTAAAATTAGATAACTCGTCAATTGACTATGTCCATGTTTTAAAAAAACAAGAATATGTAAAGTGTGACTATGCAGCTGGAGGTCACGTAGGAATGGGAATGCACAAGCATTCATGGTGGATGATGAGATTCTTTTTGGCATTTCCAGAACCAATTAATCTAGGCCCATTTAACATAGGAACAATCACTACCGTAAAGAAAGGACTGTTTCATTCAGAGGTAGAGAGTTTTATGTGGAATGGATATCAAAAACTCACCACATTACCTCCAGGATTAATACGGGACAACGTAGTTGAACAATTAGATCGGGATCAACGATTGCAACAATTAATGACAAAGTGTTTGCTTAAAGAAAGAACAATTCTCATCTCAAGATATTCTCCACCAAAGGAATCAACAAGATTGAAATCAAACTCAAAAATACTAATTACATCAAAATGGAAGATTCAAAAAGATCTTTTTGTAGATAAAAATACTTTGGACATGTATGAAAGAATGGCAGAGATTGTAAAACAGACAATTAACAATCTGAAATACCATTTATTATAGGAGACAAAATGTTAGCATCACAATATGAAACAAAAGACCCCATGATACAAGAAATGCTTGATGCACCACTGGGTCACATTGTAACTGCATTGGGGAACCATCTTAATTGCAAAATAAAACTAGAGTTAATAGCGCAAAATACCCCAAAACCGGGTACAGAATTTGAAAGAAAGATATTAGTCACTGCAAATAATCTGCCCCTAATCAAGGCAATCATAAAGTTTGACAGAAAAATATTGCCCGAGTCCATAACAAGTCAGTTATTACAAAAAAGAAGATTGGTAGGAACCATTTTGAATCTAAATAATATCCCAAATGATAAAAATATCACTTTCTTTAATGTAGAAAAAGAGAAGATATCAAGAGAATATCAAATAAAAAATGGCAAAGATATTTTCTTTGAGGTTTCTGAAGCGATTAGAACAGATTACATCAATGTGCTTAGAAAAGAATTTGGAGTGAAGGGAACCAAAACTAAATCATCTTGAACTAGTTTTAAGACTCTATCCACCCATCACAGGACATACATATTATCATCCCGTCTTCATTTTCATAACTTTTAGAGCCTGGAGGGCATTCACATTTTCTAATTTCATCCATACAATTAAGACGTATTTGTCTTATTATAATAAAAATTGTTTATTCTTAAAAGATGTTTAATTAATTGAAGATTATTTGACAGTTTTTTAGAATTTGAGTGAGTAACGATAAATCAAAGATCAACCAAATAAACACATGGAAGACACAATAAAAGATAAGGAAAAAGACAAGGAAAAATTCAAAGAGCGAATTGCAAAAGGCGAAGTGCTGGCATTTACTTGAGAAACAAACTATCTTGAAAAACCCTGATTATTTACAACGTTAATTGTAATTGTGGATTTGATTTCAGAAATCTTTCTAATTTTGTTGCTGACAATTTCTGAAATATCATTATATGTAGGGGATACAATCTTGCATGTTATATCATAGTTGCCAACTAATATGTCAGCTTCTATTACTTCTGGTATCTGCTCCAAGATTGTAAGCACCTTGGATTCGTTAGCCTTTGTGCAATGGATGATGACAAAAGCCTGAGCCATATGTTCATCAAGAACTTTTTGTTCAATATTGTTAGTTTTTGAGATACCTGGTTTTTTATCTACAAACAATGTTAGAGTGGACCTTATGTTTGGTATTTTTCTTATTCTATTTGTAATATCATAAAATATGTTTTCTTCATTATCAGAAATTAGTTTGGCGATGATATCATAGCTTCCAAATGTTCCAAACGCATTTACGATACTTGGGATGTTTTTTAAATGAAAAATTATTGAATCTTCTGTTCCTGCTTTATTGAGAATTAGGACATAGGCTTTTATCATAATATGTCTATGATTGTCCTGGAATTGCCATCAAGGTAAGAGTAGAACGTACATGTTCAAGTTTTCGAATATTATGAATAATTGTTTCACGAATTTTTTCTCTTTCAAAATTCTCGATTTTGGCAACAATGTCAAACGCACCAAAAGTACCATGAATTTCTTTTACAGAATCCATGCGCCTCAGTTTCTCTATCACATCCATCTCAGCACCAAGATCGCAATTAACTAAAACATAAGCAGTATGCACAAATCAATTCAGCAAAAAAAATATTTAAGCGAAACTATGAAAAAAATCAAAATATGTTAAATTTTTCTATTAAAAACTAAATAATGTAATGTATTTTTTCATTATTACTTACATTATATGCCATTACGAATATAGGATAAATGGTAATTTGTCTTTGATGTGAGAAGTGGGATTAGAACATTGTCCACATTTTGGACGAATGATTTCAACATCATAGTCAACTTCACCGATTGCTTTACCTACAGACAGAGCATGATGACGACTTTGTATCATGTATATTCAAACCATAATTAGTAAGACACCATTCTCAATAAAATAGCAGATCATGAATGAAAATCTATGAAATATTCTGGCAAAAAATTAAAAAATTGTTTATGATTTTCTCAATACTGTTTTTATGTCATGATAACATGTTTTCTGCAGATAGTAATCAACTAGTAAAAACATCAATGATGTTGGAACCAGAACACAGAGTTGTCATTGGATAACTACTTGGTTTTGATTACTATCTCATTTTTCTGCAATTCACAACATCGATTCATCAATACTTTTAAAACTCTCGAAATATTCTGTTAGGTTATTTCAAGATCATCATTCAATTCAGTCATAAACTTTTGAGAATAAAAAATATCTAGTCCCATATTGGAATTGACTCCATCGACTATAGTTAGGATGTTTTTGATGTTGCCAAATTCCTCACCTTCCAAGCTGACAAACAAGAGATGATCATTTGGAATAGGTACGTAATTCTCTTGATTTTCTCATATGCAGCAATTGCATATTTGCCCTTCCCAATCTTGGATGATGGCTCATTACGTTTTTCCAGGACTCAAGAGATCTTTTCAAAGATTCCATTGTTTCATCTGCAGTGAGATAACTGAATGTGTTATTTGGGATGCTATTCCATAAAACATTGCCGTCATGATCACAAATTATTGCAATCCTGGATCTAGGAATTTCGTCTAAGATCATGTTAAGCGGTTTTTCTTCATTCCCATTGATACTTTGTGTGATAGACATTACAATTGAATGTAATTAAAGCAAGTTGATCTTGACGTTTAATTCTCTTTAGTATTATTTGAAAATTAGCTTTTGTATGTTTAACAAATTTTTAGATGTTCATTATTCTTGTTCATTGACAACCTGTAATGTCATGCTAGTTTTGATCTTTGGTAATTCACGTATGGCCTTTGTCAGAACGTGCTCTAATGTATTATTATCTAAGGCCTCAACTTTACAAATAACATCATAAAACCCAAAAACCACATCGGCTTCTTTCACCTCAGGTATGTGGCTAAGATTTTTCAATGTGGGATATTCTTCTCCCTTATCACAATGAATTACAACATATGCTTGAGCAAGATTTTGTCCAAGCATAGCTCCAATTAATTTCTCAGATGCTTGAAATAATTCCTCTGATTCCGAACGAGTCAAGGTTACTGTGGATTGAATTTTTGGCATTTTACGTATAGTTCCAGTAATAATCTCTCGAATCTTCTCTTCAGAATCTGATTCCACTTGTACGATTATATCATAAAGACCAAGCGTTCCATGGGCTTCTTTTACACCTTCAATTTTTTTCAGTGAAGAGATGACTTCTTTTTCAGAACCCAAATTACAGGTCATCAGGACATAGGATCTTGCCATTTTGCTATGTCCTCCTTTTCAAAAATGAACTATGCTGAAACATCAAAATAATTACATTATAATAGAATAAAAGACTTCCAGAATGATTATTTCTCAATTATATTTTCAAGGGTTTCGGGGTGTCTCGGAGTTTTTTCGTTTAACTGACTCCATAATGGTTTCCTTTGAATAATCAATTCCATGTTCATTATTCATATGCTCCCAAAAATCAAAAACTATTTTCTCAGCATTTCCTTTGGAAACATAATTGCACCCAAAACCATACTCACGACACCTAAGATTTGCCACAATATCTGTATCACTACATAAAATAAAAAGATCATTTTAAAAATTCCAAAATTTGTTATCTTTTTTGGATTAAATTGAATAGTTGTAAAGATAAAACAGAACAGGTTTTCATGTTTTTAATTTTTCTTCGTACATGGACATCAAAAATTCCATAATTTCCTTATTCATTGATGTAAAAGATTTTGTGGTGTCATTGAATGTGGCAAATGCTTGTTTTGTTGTCACAACTGTATCAAATATGATCTTGTTTTGTTGGAGATATGCTTGAATTGAGAGTTCAGTCATTTCATGAATAGTTTGCAGAGTTGATTCAGATACATTTGGTACAAAACCCGCATTATTTGCATATTCTAGTTCTAGTGAAATAGCAGAATTTATCACGGTTTTCCAGGCATCAATATAATCTTGCTGAAGTCTCACTATTGATTGATGATATTTGGGAGATATTTTTTTAGTTGCATCAAAAAATCTGGCATTGTTTGTTTTAGATATTGTAAAGATGTCTTTATGTTTTTGAAGGAATTCATTCATGCATGTATCATGAATAACGGTTTAGATAAGAATGCTCATTGGAAAACTAAACATATGTTCAAAAAACTATGCTGGGACAGATAATTTTTGTAGATAGTCATAATGAGTTCTCAAAAATTCCATTATTTCTCTATCTTCATTTTTGTCAATGGGGGCTCCATTTGCAAGAATGCTCAGATATTTTAAATCAGATTCTAGTAAACGGAGTGACTTTTTTATTCCCTTGTCATATTTCATCCTCAAAAATTCTATAATGTTGTCCTCTATTCGTAAAATATCATCTTCTAAATTTTTAATATCTAGGCGAATATTATCTTGCATTAAAACTCTAAAAATAACCTCAAAAATAACCTTAATTCTTTAATTTCTTAATTGTTGTAAAAATAATTGAAAAAAATTAAACAAATTTTTTGATTGACATTAATTGTTATACTAATTCCCATTCAATTTGATATGATTCTAGAATATTTTAAAATCAATTTGATTCTCAGGCGATAGTTCTTTTTTGATAACTGCAATTGTTCTGTCTAATGATTTGTCAAATTCGTAGATTGAAGAATTATTTGATTGAGATGGTAGTTTTTGACTTATAGAATATGATGAATCATCTAGGGCTTAAACTATGATTGTGGTCCCAAGCGAAGGAATTGAACCTTCGACAACCCGGTTTCTGTATGCCTGATATGCTGTTATTCGGTCAGCCATCTAAAGCCAACAACTACAGCCGGAAGCTCTACCAGGCTGAGCTAGCTTGGGACAAGAGAAACGAGGATCTCTGGTATTAAAAAACTATCGTAGATGATTTCATCTTTGATCGTTATATTCATTATAAGCATAAATAGCGTAAAAAATTCTTGAATATCTAGTGTCCCAACTAGAGATTTCTTATTCTGGTTATGTATGTGCTCCATATTTGCATACACATGAATCCGTAGAGCTAAAGGAATCTTGGATTAATTCAAAAAACATTGAAAAATTATTTTTTGTTACAGGTACATTTTCCACTGAAAGTAAACCGTATTTCTCTGATTCTACAAATCATTATCTTCTAGCAAAATTCAAAGACAGTGCAAAGGTATCCAAGAATCTCATTGAACACAATCAAGACAAAACCTCCTTTGTATTTAACATCCATGATGATTTATTCCAAAGAGAAGTAGATGGAGAAACGAATTTTGTGACCGTTTATTATTTAGAATATGGAGAAGATGGAGAAGATTTTCAAGAAATTGCAAACCTCTTGCTAAAAAGAGAAAAGATCGAGAAAGCAGGATTTGGAAACATGAATACATTTTGTGTCACTCCATCAAAATTCACCTTTCCATACTCTGAACACATTGTAGTCATTGAAGTTGCAAGTGAAAAGAGTCATCAAAGCGTTAAGAAATATTGTGAGCAAACAAGACGAGATGTCAATAGAAAAGGGATGACGATGACTAATTTAATGAGTCTATCGATTCTTGATAAATTAAAGTAGAAAAGTTAAATATTCGACCAAAAACTGTTTTTCATGAGTAAACCCTCAGATCTTGGTTCTTTGAAAATAGGATCTTACATTTTATTGCCACATACTGATCAACCTAGTGGCGAACCATGTAGAATTGTTGAATATGATACATCAAAGCCTGGAAAACACGGTGCTGCAAAAGCTCGAATCGTAGGTGAAGGAATTTTTGATGGCCAAAAAAGACCTCTTGTAGGCCCAGTCAGCATGCAAATTCATGTTCCAATGATTAACAAAAAAGTTGGACAAATTATCTCAATTAATGGTGATACAGTTCAAGTAATGGATTCAGAAACATTTGAGACCATCGATATTGCATTAATTGATGATGAAGTCAAAGGCAAATTGGAAAATGGACAAAATGTGGAATACTGGGTCGTTATGGATAAAACTAAAATCATGCGTATCAAATCCTAATTTGGATGCTGATGATGAGCGGAAAAGCCGTCTGAATGTTGATGAGGATTATGAGTGATGAAGCATCTTTTTTCAACAAATCTCAAAAGTTTGTTGAATGAAATATTTTTTAGATTATGAAATTAGCTTCTCTTTTTTCAGGTGGCAAGGATAGCACGTATGCAATTTACCTTGCTCAAAAACAGGGACACAAGGTAGCATGTCTCTTGAGTGTTTTTACAAAATCTGGTGATAGTCATTTGCTGCATCATCCCAATATTCAATGGACAAAACTACAATCTGAATCTATGAAAATTCCTCAATTGACGATAAATTCTGATTCTGATGATACTGGTGATGAATTAATTTTATTAGAACAATTACTGCAAAAAGCAATTGACCAATATCAAATTCAAGGTTTAGTTCATGGTGGAATTAAAAGTAATTTCCAAAAAGAAAAATTTGAAACACTTTGCTCTAAATTAAATTTGATTTCTATATCTCCTTTATGGAATTCAGAACCAGAAAAATACATGCGTGATTTAATTGATTCAAATTTTAATTTCATAATTACTTCTGTTTCTTCGGATGGCTTGGATGATTCTTGGCTTGGGAAATCTATTTCAAAGTCTGATGTTGATACTTTGAAACATTTGTCTGAAAAATTTGGATTCAACTTAAATTTTGAAGGAGGTGAAGCAGAAACATTTGTGATTAACTGCCCTCTGTTTTCAAATCCGATCATTGTTAAAGAATCAAGAAAAGAATGGGATGGCTATAGAGGAAGGTTTGAAATAGTGGATGCGGGGTTGAATTACAATGCTTGATGGATTAAAGAATAGTTTAGGTGATGCAATCAAAAAAATTGTAAAATCTTCAGGAATTGATGAGGAACTAATCAAAGAACTCTCTAAAGATGTTCAAAGAGCATTATTGCAATCTGATGTTAATGTGCGATTAGTTTTAGAGATCACAAAACGCCTGGAAGAGAGGGCGCTAGATGAGACTCCGCCACCAGGTCTTTCACGAAAGGATCACATAGTAAAGATTCTCTATGACGAGCTATCAAAATTACTAGGAAATGAATCAGACTTTGATTTTAAACCTGATAAACAAAATAAAATAATTTTACTAGGAATTCAGGGAAGTGGAAAAACTACTGTTGCGTCAAAACTTGCCAAGTTTTTGACAAGGCAGGGACACAAGGTTGGAGTAATTGGGGCCGATACCTACAGACCTGGTGCATTAGTGCAACTCAGAACAATGTGTGAAAAATCTAATGTTGAAGTTTATGGGGAAGAAAATAACAAAGATTCACCTAGTATTGTAAAAAATGGATTAAAGCATTTTGAGGGAGAACCATTAGATGTAATTCTTATCGATACTGCAGGTCGTCACAAAGAAGAGCAAGATTTACTCGATGAGATGGATCGAATTAACAAAGTTACAGACCCTGATTTGGCATTACTTGTAATTGATGGAACAATAGGACAACAATGCTTTAGCCAGGCAGAAGCATTTCACAAAACGATTCCTGTTGGAGGTGTAATTATTACAAAATTAGACAGCTCAGCTAAAGGTGGAGGGGCACTTGCTGCATCGGCAGCCACTGGTGCACAAATAATGTACATTGGTACTGGTGAGAGAATTGATGATTTAGAAAAATTCTCTCCAACCAGATTTGTTGGACGATTACTTGGAATGGGTGATATTCAAGCTATTTTGGATTTGGCAAAACGATTAGAAAATGAAGGAGATGATGTTAGAATGAAAAGAATCTCAAGTGGAAAAATGAATATGGATGATTTCTTTTACCAATTAGAAGAGGTTACCAAAGTTGGCTCTCTCAAAGGTTTGCTTGATAGTATGCCTGGTTTTTCTGGAATGGTAAAAAATGATCAACTAGATCAAATGGAAGACCGAGTATCAAAATGGAGATACATTATTCAAAGTATGACTAAAGACGAAAAAGCAGATCCTGATCTAATTAATTCATCACGAATCAAAAGAATTGCTCGTGGGTCTGGATGGCCAGAAGGTGAAGTTAAAGAACTATTAAAAAATTATAAAAATTCTAAAAGTATGATGAAGGCATCCAAAGGACGCCAAATGCAGGGTACTCTTAGAAAAATGGGATTAGGATAATATTTCAAACAAATTTTCTAGCATGTCTGACTATCAAAAAATTATTCCTATTGCAAATCAAATCTTACAAAAACATCCTTTGTGTGATAATTGTTTGGGACGACTATTCTCAAAAAAATTACGTCTATCATCAAACAAACTTTTAGGGAAAAGGCTAAAGAAAAATCAAAACTCTACAAAAAAATGTCATATCTGTAAAAACCTATTTGAAAATTTAAATTATTTCTTAAAATTAATGCTTGATATTTCATCAAATTACTCCTATGATACATTCAGTATTGGGGCCATGATAAAACCATCTGTTGTAGATAGGGATGATTTTATTCGCTCACAATACAAACTCAAAGGAATTGATGGCATAAAGACTGACATTACAAGGGAGTTGGCAAAATCATTTTCTAAAAAAACAAAAAAATTTATTGATACGCAAAATCCAGACGTTGCTTTTACTGTGAATCTAAAAGATGAATCTATCCAACTACGTTCAAAATCAATTACTTTCTCTGGAAGATATCTCAAAACTATTCGTGGTATTCCTCAGAAACAAAAACCGTGTGTAAATTGTTCTGGAAAAGGATGTAGAACGTGTGATTTTCATGGCATTTCGGAATTTGAAAGCATTGAGGGCCAGATCTCAAAACTTCTTTTTGAAAAAATTGGGGGAACCACTGCCAAATTCACTTGGATTGGCGGTGAAGACAAATCTAGTTTAGTTTTGGGTACTGGAAGGCCATTTTTTGTTAAGCTTCAAAATCCTTTAAAGCGAAATTTAAAATTAACTTCTTTTAAGAGTGATTCTCTGAAAATTTTAAATCTCAAATTAGTCCGTGAGTCACCCAAAAATCCTTTAAAATTCAATTCTTCAATTCAACTAAAGATTTCTACATCCTTTGATATTGATTCAAAAAATCTTCAAAAATTAAAAATTCTCGAAAAGCATCCTGTAGTAGTTTATGATAAATCAGGAAAACGATCAGCGAAAAAAATTTTCTTTGTAAAATATAAAAAAAATTCTAAAAATATTTTCACCCTGTCTTTGAAAATTGAGGGAGGTCTGCCAGTTAGGAGATTTATTGACGGTGATGATGTAACTCCTGGAATTTCTCAGATTCTTGATATTCCATGCAAGTGCCATGAATTTGATTTTAAGGACATTGAAGTGCAATAATAACAATTAGCTAGTACAAAAACAACTATTTTTAATTAATCTAGGAATAAATGTCAACAAAAGTAGTTGTGATTCCACATTTTCAGGAGTAGGCATTGACATTGAAAAATTAATCACAGAGTCTATGCAGCTTATGGAGGTGTCTTTATTGTAATGTCTGTGTTCTGGGGATGGTTAATAGATGGAGTAAGACCTGACAACTATGACATTATTGGAACAGTAATTGCTGTAATTGGAGTTTTGATAATTTTCTACTATCCAAGAAAAGGAGAGAAGGTTTGGTCGAAATAGCGTCTACTCTTGGCATATTCTTTTTTGCAGCACTGCTAGAAATTGGTGAAGGTTATCTTTTATGGAAATGGTTGAAAGATCATAAAACAAAAATTTTTGGTTTGGTTGGAGCATTAATTTTATTTTCTTATGGAATTGTCATGACTTTGCAACCTGCAGACTTTGGTAAAGTGTATGCAACGTATGGGGGAATCTTTATTGTATCATCAATAATTTGGGGATATTGGGTTGACAAGAAAAAGCCAGATAGATTTGAGATTATTGGATCAGTAGTAGTTTTGATTGGTATTGCTGTAATGTTTTATTTTTCAAGATAGACTTTTTCTTTTAATGGCTGTCTATAAGGAATAATTCTAATCTTTGCTTAGAGTAGCAGTGTAGTTTGGGTCGTTTTTGACTGCCTCTCGAGATCTTTTATCAATAGCAACAATGTATGAATCTAGACATCCTTGAGAGCAAAATTTGGCATTACCCATTGTACAATTCAAATAGAAAGCGAACATGGGCTAATGGATCTTGATAATTAGAAATAATGTGCTAGTTTGATTAATTGATTTTAAAAAATCAAATTTTTGATAGATATTGAAATAATTTAATTGGTACAATGGTAAAACATATCTGTAATTATTATACTAGTTTTTTAGACTTTGAGTATTGTTTGAAAATTCAAAGTTTACAATTTTTCTTGTAATTGCCATAGTAGGAGTAGCAGTGTCATTATTTGCATATCTTAATTGGTATGTTGCACCTGATGAAGTGACTGAAAAAGTCAAAATTATTGCAAATACTGCTGATGGATGTATTGCTGAATCCTATGATGGATTTTCTGTAAATATTGGTCCATGTGACGCAAAGGCAGGAGATATCATAGTTGGAACGTATGACAAGAAAATCAATGAACGTGCAATTTTGATGAATCCTACGAGATAGATATGGAAAAACAAAAAATAATTAGTTTTATTGCCATTATAATAATAATTGGGACTGTTGGATATTCATTACTGAATGTCTATGCATTGGAACAACTAGAATGGGGTGGAAGGGACAATCTTTTTAGATTTTTTTCATTTTATACGGTAGATGATACCATCAATATCTGTAACAATTCCTTGATTCCAGCGAGTTTTAACGAGTTGGATATACTGATTTATTTTGAGAAAAAACTTTTAGGCACTTATGTAATTGATTCTGCAAGCATTATGCCAAATTCTATTTTTGAGGTAAATGGAGAATATAGTTCAGAATCATTAGAGTATTCGCAGACTCTTTTCATGCACTTTGATCATTTGTTTAGTGGCAGTGACAATACAGTTAGAATTGATCCTAGAAAGATGGATGTTATAACTCAATATCAAACAACAATAATTGGGATTCCATATTCAGTATCAGAACAGTACACAGCCTTTGATTTTTGGAACATGTTAAATGATGAAGAGAATTTAATGTGTTAATCATAGTTCGATTATAGGACTATAATTCGAGTAATTGTTTACGGGTTATTTGATACTGCAATCCAAAATGGCATTTTACCTGTTGGTATAGAATTTATAATTTCTAACGTTTCAGTATTAATTTCTACAATTTCATTTGTCTGTGAAACTGCAACATACAGAATAGAGCCATCAGAATTAGTTCTTAGTCCATGAGGTCCTTTTCCTACCTTGATTTGATCAATTACATCAAATGACTCTGTATCAATAACACTGATCTTATCATCTGCAATTCCCGAAACATATGCTCTACTACCGTCAGGGGAAACATCTATTCCATGATGACCTAGAGTGACAGGAATTTCTGCAATAATTTGTTTATTTTCTAAATTAATAACTGCAACATCATTTGTAGCAGTTCGTGTAACATAAAGAAATTTGCCATCTGGAGATATGTCCAAGTTATGTGGAATCCCTTTTACGGGTATTGTGGATATTAATTCAAATTTCTTTGCGTCTATAATTGCTATTTTGTCCTCCCCCTGCAATGTCACAAATGCAAGTTCGTTTGAAGGGTTGAAAATTATGTTGTGGGGAATTTTTCCGACAGGAATTTCAGTGTGAATTTTTCCAAGGACTAGATTGATTACAGTAACTGAATCAGAGCCCTCATTTGCAACAAATGCAAAATTGCCATTAGGACTTATCTTAACACCTTTTGGTGTTTTTCCAACATGAAATGTGTCTATAGATTCATCTGTTTCCCCATTAAATGCAAAAACAGTATCACTTGCACTACTTGTCGCAAGTACTAAAAGACCATTTTTGATTGTGGAGACATATGTCATTTTCTCTCCTGCACTCCAATTATTTTCATTTGGGTATGAATTTACAGTGTTATCTCCTTGTAGTGTAAAAAATATTGTTTCAGATTCGTCATGGGTATTATTTTGTAAGTATAGCATTCCTACAATTCCGATTAAAATTATTCCAACGGTTACACCAAGTATCAATTTCATTTATTCTGATATGATGTGAATATTTGCACATAAAATTCATTTGAAAGTATACTGAACATTTCTTTTAATCTGTAATTATTTCAGATACTAAACAAATGTCCTAAAATTCCAATTTGGTACATTATGTTAATACCAATAACAATGCCAAATATCCCTGCTGTGTATTTGAAAATCTTTTGTATGGATGTAATTCTATGTGCAAATGCAAATGGCACGCCCATCATACTCCCAACAAGTGCCATTCCAATCATAGAACCAACTCCAAAGATTACGATAAATCCCAATACCATTCCCATATCCTCTAATGCAACAGCACTAAGCACAACAAGACTTCCACTTCCAGCCAATCCGTGAACTAGACCAATCAAATATGATTTGTGAGTGTGTCTATGATTAGAATCATCATGATTATGTTCATCAAGATGCATGGTTCCATCTTTGTGTTGATGAGGATGTTTGTGTTTGAATTGAATTTTTTTATTGATAATTGTAGTGATTCCCAAAAATACAAGCATTATTCCAACTGCAAATTCAAAACCTGAAAAAATATGATCGTGTATTGTTATTGCAAGGGCATATACCAAAAAGCCTATCAAAACAAGTGTTGTGGTGTGTCCTGCCCCCCAAACTGCACCAAGAATAGATGATTTTGTGATGGATTCTTTGATTAGTTGTTTTATTGGTTTTTTATCAAACTTTGATTTTAAAATTTGAGTACTTACTGCAGAGACATGATCTGGCTCAAACGCATGCTGTATTCCAACTAGAAAACCAAGCCCCATCACTAATGTTGGGGTAAGCATTCCAATTTGTTCAAAAATTTCTTCTATGAGATATCAATTATTTTGCAATTATTCCAATATCCATATGATTATTCATCATGGATTTGCCTTCAGGAATGCCATGAGTATGCATTGTATGGTATCCTTTCTCATCAACATTCACTTTAATCAAATATTTGCCAGAACCAATGTTTTCAGCCTCAAACATCTTTCCCATCATATCCATCATGTTCATGTTGTCCATCTCTTCCATTGGTCCACCTTTCTCTATGTGTAAAATTACAGTTGCATTATACATTGGTTCGCCAGTTTCTTTATCTAAGACCAACAAAGTAACAGTAGACTCTTCATCAACAGATACAACCTGACTTGAAATTGTTTTAATTATAACATCTTGTGGTATACTATTCATCATTGATTGACACATGTTCATAGAACCCATCCCATTTTGCATCATCATTGAATTACTTTCTTCAGAATACGCTGATAATAAAAAAGCACCACTAAAAAATACAATAACTGATGCCAATACAATTCCAAGACTTTTCATGGGATTTTCTTATATCTTTTCTATATATCAATACAGCATATTACATTTGTAAAGCACATTGAATAAATATACAAATTTTAATTATTTTTTGTAGTGGGAATTTTTGGAAGATGAGAATATAGAAAATAAAAGTGTAGAAAATGAGAATACAGTGAACGATAATGTAATGATTAAAAAATCAACATTTACAGGGTTAATTGTTGTAATAACTATAGTGATTGCAATTTCTGCATTTTTTGCAGGCTCTTACTTTACAAATTTAAATTCAGATGAAATTACACAGTCAGATCTTAATGCTGCAATTGCAAAATTAGAATCAAAAATTGAAAATAGACCACAATCACCTAGTCAACCAAATACCCAGCCAATTAACATATCAATAGATGATGATCCCATGAAAGGGAATTCAAATGCTCCTATCACCATCATAGAATTTTCCGACTATGAATGCCCATTTTGTGGAAGATTTTATGAAAATACACTTCCCTTAATTGAAGAGAATTACATCAATACAGGCAAAGTCAATTTTGTTTATCGAGATTTTCCAATTCAAAGTATACATCCTAATGCAGCTCCTGCGGCAATGGCTGCTGAATGTGCAGACGATCAAGATTCTTTTTGGTCATTTCATGATATGATTTTTGAAAACAAGAATACATGGGCTGAATTAGATGGAGCAGATTTGCTAAATGAATTTGAACAGTATGCAATTACGCTAGGGCTAGATACTAAAGAATTCAATGCATGTTTAGAATCAGGTAAACATCTTGATGAGATAAGAAATGATCTTCAGGATGGACAAAATTATGGTATTACTGGTACCCCTGGATTTTTTATAGGAAATGATAATTCTGGATACATCATGGTTTCAGGTGCAAAACCATATCCAATTTTTGAAGAAATTCTAGATGAGATGCTTGCACAATGAATGTATGTATTTACAAATGTAAGATGTCATTCTTTAATATACAATATTTAGAGGACGTATAATGAAGAAAAAAGGTTCATCAAAAAACAAAAAATATGGATTAATTATAATTCCAATTGTAATCATAGTTGCGATTATCATATCTTTACTTTCACAAAATAACATAGACACCCCAACATCAAAACTTCATGGACCGTGGAGCGACATTCATGGTGTTGGAATGTTTCTTTCAGGGAATGTTGATACTCTATATCTTGCCACCCACCAAGGTTTGTTTGAAAAAACAAATGTAGGATGGCAACGTGTTGGAAATGATAACGCAGATTTGATGGGGTTTTCTATGAATCATGAAACAAATACAATGTATTCCAGTGGACATCCAAAAACAGGAGGAAATCTTGGATTTAGAATGAGTGAAGATAATGGAAATTCATGGAAAACAATTTCTAAAGTTAAAGATACACCAGTTGATTTTCATGCAATGACTGCAAGTCAGGCACAAAAAGGTTTGATTTATGGTTCTCCTGGTGGAGGATATGAACTCTTTGTTACTTCTGATAATGGAGTATCATGGAGTTCGCCTGATATTCCAAATCAAATCATGTCACTTGCAGCAGATCCGTTAGATCCTAACCGAGTGTATGCTGGAACAAAATCTGGTCTTTATGTTAGTAATGATCAAGGTAAACAATGGGAACAAGTCAATTCAGATATTGAAAGAGGTGTAGTTACGGGAATTGGTTTTTCATCAGATGGAAAAACAATGTATGCATTTTCAACTTTAGATGGAAATGGTATGATTGTAAAATCAATGGATGGTGGAAACACCATGGTAAAAACATCAGGACAGATTATTGATGCTCGAGGCATTTGGAACTTTGCTCCAGGTCGTGATGGAGAAATTTATGCCATTGCCGCACAGCAAGTAGCAAGTGGAATTGCCATGAGTGTTTACAAGACAGAGAATGGTGGTTCCACATGGATTTTAGAGGGCACTAATAATTCAGAACTTGCATTAACTGCTGAATCTTAAATTTCATATTCTTGAATCAGCAGAACTTTGAGGGGTTTTTTTCAAATATCGCTTTGCATGATGGACAACAAAAATGATATGTGTTTCCATCATGTTCTAAAGTTACGGTTCCTTGTTCATCTAATTGCATTTTGCAAACTGGATCTGTTTTCATTGTTATACAAAATTTAATTCTTCAAATAAACAGAGGGGTTTACAAATGTAAGATATATGATTTAGATAATGGTGAGGTTAAAGAAAGACATGTCATTTCCTCTAGATGAGACAGATATTGCGATACTTGAGGCACTAATTGAGGATGGAAGAAAATCATTTAGGCAAATTGCAAGAGAGATCAAAATAAGCACACCCACAGTGCAAATACGCTATGACAGGTTATTCAGTATGGGCATAATAAAATCAATTTCGCCCATTTTGGACATGAAAAAGCTTGGTGCAAATGCAGATCTTTCTAAATCTAAAATGAAGCCACATGAGAAAACAATTAAAAAATTAAATTCAGATTTGCATGTTAAAATAAAATGTGATTATTGTGACAGGAAGATTTCTGAAAAACCAAGTATTTTAAAAGTGGCAAACATTCAAAGATTTTTTTGCTGTCCTTCATGTAGAATTCTTTTTCAAGACAAATACCAACGAAGAATTAAAGCACTTTTAAACTCTCAAAAGTAATTGTTTTAGTTTATTCTTGTATAGTGATCTTTTTCTGTTTGGAGATTTTAATTCTATTATACACAAGTAGTGATAATAAAATAACAATTGTACCTATAGCGGAATATTGTATAACATCTTTAACTAGAAATTCAGAATCATCTTCCTGTAATGGGTTTACTGGGATTTGTTTTGGCAAATCTACAATTATTGTTAATGGATAAAGTTTTGATACTTTCATAGAATCATCAATTATTTCATGTGCCGAAATTTGAAGCATTGTTTGGTAGATACCAGGTTCAATGTTCTGATCAATTGATATATCTAAAATAGTTTCAATTTTATTTTTTTGATTCAAGTTAATCATATCAGAATTTGTAGTAAAAGAAACACCGTCTAGTCCTGAATGAGTCATGCCAACCAATGAGACATCCAAATTATCTAAAGATAACATCCCACTACCATCATCTAAACGATTAATTTCAACTGTCACTTGACCCGATTTTTTAGTTTCTGTAAAAATGAGTTCTTTAGTTTCGGTTTGTAAATCAAATGGAACCGAGATACTGGTATCAAGATACCCAATTTTATTTCCTAAAACTTCTGCAAACCACACTTTTTTTCCATCTTTTGATACATCAAGATAGATAGTAGTCGAAAGAGGGCCAGTTGGAATATCATATTCTGTTATTGTACCTGTAGTGTCAATTTTTGAAATCTTGTTTCCACCATGTTGTGCAAAATAGATATTCCCAAATTCATCGAGATCTATCTGGCTAGGAAGCGTTTGAGGATATAATTCGTTAGGGGATGTCCATAAAGAAATATACTCATTCAAACTAGAATCCAAATCTGAGACAATAACTCTGCTAGAGCCATGACAGATACAATGATTTTCTCTATTCCTTGCGAGTCTGAATATTGCAATTCCAAAAGGTGAAAAAAAGTCTGGTTCAGGCAGAGATAGTTCGTATCTGTCTGAAGATGTATTTGACTGAATATTTTCTAATGGCACAACTAAAACACTATTGGAATAAGACAAGGTAATCAATAAAGAACCATTTTCATCAAATGCAAGAAATGATGGCCCGCTGTTTGATTTAATGGGGTATTCTGTTATTTGATTTGTCTCTATATCCAAACTTGCAAACTGATCTGAACTTAGTTCTGTAAACCATATTTTTGATTTGTCTTGAGATAAGATTATTCCCATTGGACCTGAATTTTCTGTTGGGATGTCAATTGTATCCATCTGTTCGTTTTCTATGCTGAATTTTCCTATGGAGTTGGTTCTAGCGTCTGTAAACCATATTGTATTTCTTAACTCATCATAAATAATATGTCCTCCAGACAAATTGATAATTATATCTTCGGTCTGGGTCATTTTTGTTATATCAAATTTTGAGAATTCTTCAGCAACTGGATCAAATTTAGAGATCAGACTTGAATTTTGTGTGGCATAGTAAGTCCAGGCATTTCCATTTTTATCAGTAGTAATTCCACTAAGACCAAACTCTTCAGTTGGAAACGGAATTTCTTTGATAAAATTACTTTGTTTAGAATATGTTAGAAATTCATCTAATTGTATTTCTTGTGCAAAAATATCATTCGATGAAAAAAAGATTACAAATAGTAAAAGAAATCCAGTTACAGTAGACTCAATATTTTTCAACTTATTTTTCCACAGGATTTCCAATCATGTTGCCCCATTCAGTCCAGGAGCCATCATAGTTTCGGACTTTAGAATACCCTAAAAGATATTTTAGGACAAACCAACTGTGAGAGGATCTTTCCCCAATTCTACAATAACAAATTACATCTTTGTCGGGAGTAACACCTTTTGGTTCATAATTTTGTCTTAGCTCTTCAACAGACTTGAATGTACCATCAGCATCGTTTACTGCAGTAGCCCATGGAATGTTATTTGCGTGTGGAATATGTCCACCTCTTTGTGCATGTTCCATTGGATATTCTGGAGGAGCAGTAATTTGACCAGTAAATTCTGCAGGGGAACGCACATCAACCATTACAGTGTCTTCTTTTCCTAATGCTCTGCTAACATCAAACAAGTATGCACGTAATCCCTCATCGGGTGGTTGTGCTTTGTATGTAACAGATGAAAATGTAGGTTCATCCGTAGTATAATTTCTATTTTCTAATTCCCATTTTTTTCTGCCACCATCCATAATCTTTAGATTTTCATGGCCATAGATTTTAAAAACCCAGAAAACAAATGCTGCAAACCAATTGTTAAAGTCACCATAAAGAACTACTTCAGTATCAGCAGTAATTCCATTTTTTGCCATTAATACTTCAAATTGTTTTTTGCTGATGATATCTCTTGTAACAGGATCATTGATGTCACGTTTCCACCAGATTAAACTCGACCCATTAATGTGACCTTTTTGATATCCATTAACTGGATCATAATCAACTTCAACTAGTTTTCTTTTTTCATTAGGGGGATTTTGCGATACCCATTCTGTATCAACTAATACTTCAGGATGAGCGTAACTCATAATTTAACTCTAAAAGATGTTTATTTTAATTGAATAGTTTACAATTGTAAGTGTTTTTTTATATTTTGGGAAAAATTAAAACCCGATTCTTAGTCAATGTTGATTTTTTTACGATATTAGTTTGGGCACAAAGATGTATGCAAGTAATATTATTTCCAGACGACCTATAATCATCAAAAATCCAACGAGAATCTTTGAAAACGCATCCAAATCAATGTCAATTATTCCAACCCCCAACCCTGCAGTTGTTATGGCGCCAACTGACTCAAAATAAGAGTTAGAAAAATCATATCCTTGATTGCTCAAATGATATGCCACAGGAATTGGGGCAGTTGGAAACAACACCAATAAAATCAAAGCAATCCAAATCTCTTTTCTATCATGTGATGGAATTTTTTGCCATTTTGTTTTTTTGAAATATTTTCTAAACTGGTAAATTTGCTGGAGACGAAATATTTTGATTCCACCAGCAGTTGAAAACCCACATCCTCCAATAAGCATCAAAACTAGTAACAAGATCATTGGGGCAGATCCGATGTCTACCAAGTCTATTATTTGAGTGCCTGCAGTTGTACTGGTGGCAACTACGGTAAACACAGAATCTATTTCACGTATGTCTGTGAGTACTGTAAATAATAGAATTGAACCTGCCAATATTGCAAAATAAATGCTTACTTCACGAGTTAATTTTATGGACATGAATTTTTTCCTGACAAATGCATAATGAAGGCCAAATGGCAAGGTTCCAAGAATCATTCCTCCCATCAATACAAAATACTCTGGCAAAGTCAGGGTTTCTAAGATCCCAGAATCTGGCATGAATCCCCCAGTGGATAAAACACTCATTGCAATAGAGAAATCATCTACGATGTTTCGTTCTCCAAAATAAAACATCAACATGGCAATGATTACGGCATATATGGAAAACACTATGGTAATTGTTGCAAATAACTCTCGCAATTTTGGGATTTTTCCAGAGATAAATCCCCTCATTGTCATGAGTTTGCTTTCTGGATAAAATGCAGTCATTATGAGGTATATGAAACTCAAACCGCCTACAAACTGACTAAAACTTCGATAAAATGTGAAACTGTCTGGAAGATCCTCTGGTGTGGAAAATAGAGTCATGCCAGCAGTAGTGAAACTTGATGCACTGGAAAAGAAACTGTTTGCAAACAAATCTGCAAAACTGCTTTGACCATATGGTGAAACATACAGATAAGGAATTGTACCAAATAACACCAAAATGAAAAAGCTTGCAAACACCATTATTGCAGATCCTCGCAAATTCAGAGGATGTTTGTCCCCGTAAGCATTTAGGAAAAACCCTGTGATCAAAAGCAGTGATGACATTAAAAATACTCCTGTTGCAACTGCCGTCTCATTGAGAATGGTAGCCAGTAATGATGGAATAAGCATCAAAATCCCTGCAAACTGGGTTACAGTTCCAAGATTCCACAAAATTGCTCTAAGTGAATAGTTTGTAGGCGATGTGGATGCTACTTTTTGTTGTATGAGACTTGTAATTGTATGGTGATAAATCATGCCAATGATTTTACCGTTTTTTCCTGTAACAACAAGTTTCTTCAAGTTGTTATTTCTCATAATATTCAATGCCTTTGACAATGTATCATCATGTTTGACCCCTACCAAAGGAAATGTCATGATATCCTCTAATCGGGTTTTGTTTGGATTTGCATGTGCCTCTCCAATCTTTTGTAGTACGTCTTGATCTGTGACAATTCCTATTGGGGTGTCATCCTTATTTACAACAATGATCTCATCCTTGCCATTTTTTTGCATTACACCACATGCAACAGTCATTAAAGTCAAATCCAAAAGTTTCAAAAATGTGGAATTCATGTGCTGAGAAACATTTCTATCAAGAATGCCACTTATGGGATTCTTGTTTGCATGTGACATGCCTTCGTGGGTTTTGTTTGAATATTAAAACCATTTAGTGATACTACACAGATAATCAAAAACCTCTTTTTGAGCAGGATATTTTCTTATGCTATGATATCGGATAATCTTGGATGATGTTTGATCCTTTTATTCCTAGAGCGAAATTCATTATAGCATAAAATAGAAATCATAGATTACGTCACTCCCGTTCCATTGAAGCCAATTTGAACCTGATTGAAACAGAATCAAATTTCCTCTAATTTACAAGTGTAACCATTTGATCTAATATACAACAGAAACAATTACAAAATATGCTTGGTTTTACAAAACACTGTAAAATATGTGGAATTGATTTGCAAAAAAATAATGAACTGAAACGATTTGGAAAATCATTTTGTTCAGAAGACCATGTAAATCAATTTGTAGAATTAAAAAAACAGCAACTAAAAAATAATCCTAAACGAAGAGGTTGTTGTTAACAGACTCAAACTATTGTGTTTTGTTTAACACACAACTTTTTGTTAATTTGTTATGAATTGAATAATACGACCATATCAGTAACCCAATTGAGACTACTAAAAGAGGAATTTGGTATACTGAAAGAAATGTTGATGCTGCAACTCCTGCACCACCAAAGCTAGTCAAAAGCACAAATCCCATAGACGAACAACTAGCACATCCACCTGCCATCATTCCCACAGATGAGCCCATAAATGAGGATTTGTTCATTTTTACAGTTGTATTTTTTAGAACATAGATGTTCATACTTAGTATTATTCCCATTAGTGCAGATATTGTATTTGATAAAATAAAAACAGAAATTGCATCTGAAGGAAGATAAAATACAAAAACAGGAGTGAAGAACAATAATTCTCCAAATACACTAAACATTATCCAAAATAAAGTAAAAATTACAGATGCCAGAAAAATGTAGAATTTATTTTGAAAAACTTGTTTAAAGGAAGATATCATTTTTTCACCTAGTTTAAACTATCATCAAACATCTTTTCAAATGTTGCAAATGGATATGCACCAGTAAGTGCTTGAGGTTTGGAACCATCGTTTTTGAGCATTAGAAATGATGGAGTGCCTGTAAACTCGATTTGTTTTGCAAGAGCAAGATCACTATCTACCAATGATTTGTATTTGTTACTATCAAGACATGAATCAAAACTTTGTTTATCTAATCCCATGTTTGATGCAATTTGTTTTATATTGTCTTTGCTGGCCCAACCAGAATTCTCATGACCTTGATTATTGTATAATTCATCATGAAATTCCCAAAACATTCCCTGATCATTTGCACATTGAGATGCCATTGCAGCAGTTTTTGAGTCAGGACCAACTACAGTAAAGTGCTTAAATGCCATACTGACTTGACCAGATTCTATATAAGATGCCTCTATTTGTGGACTGGTGTCTCTTGCAAATCGTCCACAGTTTGGACATTGAAAGTCCCCAAACTCAATTAAAGTGATAGGGGCTGACGGATCTCCTTTCAGTGGAGTGTCAGAAGTGATAAGACTTGAAAAGGATAATGGTGAAACTGATGAATCGGTGCCTGTATTTTCAGTATTTGTATCAGTAGAATCAAAATTAAGTGCAGATACTACGATGATTGCAATAACTACAGAGACAATAGCACCAATAATCAAAGGCTTTTTCATACATCTCGCAGTAATCATTATCCATTTACGTCTTTTTCCACTTTTAATAGGTTCTAAATTGTTAAAATCTATACCTATAGAATTTTACAAATGTAAGTATTTGGTAATAAATACAAAATCAAAGTATACAATCAGATAATGGATAATCTCGTAATAGAAGCCAAAAAAGATCAAATCAAAAAGACAGCCATTAAAATTGGTGGGATGCATTGTGCAGGATGCATAACTGCAATTCAAAATTACATGTCAGATGTTGATGGGGTGGAAAAATGTCAAGTAAATTTGGCAGCTGAAAAAGCTACTTTGGAATATGATTCATCAGTGATTAATTTGGAAAATATTGAAAATTTATTAAAAGACATTGGTTATACTGTCGTCTATGAGAAATTCTCTGCAAAGATTGATGGAGTATCTGATTCTGTAAATTCGGAAAAATTAAAAACAAATCTAATTGGAATAGCAGGAGTAAGAGAAATTTCAGTCAATACTGAAAACAGTCAAGTTGTTATTGAATACAATCCCGCTCTACTTTCAAGTTCAGATCTTAGAGGGATGATTAATAGATCAGGATTTCAAATTTTAAGTGAAGATGATGTTGTATCATCAGAAGGAATTGAAGCAAGGAAATTAAAAAGACTGTTCATAATTGGAGTTATTTTTTCAATGCCTGTTGTCATATTTGGATATCCGGAATTTCTTTCATTTGTTCCATTTGCTGGAACCGATACTGCAGCATATTTGATCTTTGTGTGTGCAAGCATTGTTCAGTTTGTAGTAGGGAGAAGATTCTATGTTGGAGCATACAGGATAGCAAAAATAAAGTCTGCAAATATGGATACTCTAGTTGTTACTGGTACAACTGCTGCATTTCTATTTAGTGTATGGAATACATTTCCAACGCCTGTTTGGGAAAATATCTACTATGATGCAGCTGCAATTGTAGTTACATTCATAATTTTAGGAAAATACATGGAACACAAAACAAAAGGAAAAGCATCATCTATTATTCGTAAAATGCTTGAACTACAGCCAAAAACGACTAGAATTAAAAAAGGAGACGAAGAAATTGACGTTCCTATAGAGTCCATCCAGCCTGGGGATATTGTAATTGTGAGACCTGGAGAGAAAATCCCTGTTGATAGCATAGTTGCTGATGGATTTTCTGCAGTTGATGAATCAATGATTACGGGGGAATCTGTTCCTGTTGAAAAAAAGCCGGGTGACAGAGCTATTGGAGGCACAGTAAATCATGAGGGTTCTCTAGTGCTCCAAGCTACAAAAGTTGGAAACGATACTATTCTTTCACAGATTGTTAAACTAGTAGAAGACGCGATGGGAACAAAACCGCCAATGCAGAGAATAGTAGACAAGATAGCAGGTTACTTTGCATTGATAGTTTTGGTTGTGGCACTTGGTACATTTCTGACTTGGTATTTTGTTGCACCAGATGGTGCAGGTATTGCAATAGCATTAATTCCAGCAGTTGCCATACTTGTGGTTGCATGTCCTTGTGCGTTGGGCTTGGCAACTCCTACTGCAATCATGGTTGGAATGGGAAAGGGTGCAAGTAGTGGCGTAATATTCAAGGGCGGAGATGCATTAGAAATACTTGGCAAGATCCAAGTAACGGTATTTGACAAAACAGGTACATTAACAGAAGGAAAACCAAAAGTCACAGATATTATTCCAGTAAACACATCCAACAGAACAAATGATAATTCAGAATTGGATGATGCAAATACTTTGTTAAGATTTACTGCAATTGCCGAAAAAAATTCAGAGCACCCACTAGCAAAATCAATAGTACAAAATGCAAAAGACATGAATTTACACATTGAATCACCGTCTGAATTTGTATCTATTCCTGGAAAAGGAGTAAGGGCAGTATTTGAGGGTAAAGAGATTTTGGTTGCCAGTCCAAGTCAAATGAAAAGAGAAGGAGTTGATTTAAACTCAATAGAAGAAAATATTTTCAATCTTCAACAAGAAGGAAAAACTGTAGTTGTGACAACACATGATGGTAAATTAATTGGATTCATAGCACTTTTGGATATTCCAAAACCTAGTGCAAAAACTACTCTGAGAGAATTAGAAAAATTAGGAATAGATGTTGTAATGCTTACAGGAGATAATCAACGAGCAGCTGCCACTATTGCCAAGGATCTTTCAATTTCTAGAGTGTTTTCAGATGTAGTGCCATCAGAAAAAGTTGAGATAATAAAACAATTACAAAATGAGGGTAAAAAAGTGGGCATGATTGGTGACGGTATCAATGATGCTGCTGCCCTAACTCAGGCTGATGTTGGAATTGCAGTAGGAAGTGGTACAGATATTGCACTGGAAGCTGGAAATGTCGTGTTATTACGAAATGATCTTTTTGCAGTAATCTCGTCAATTGAAATAAGTAAAAAGACTGTAGGTAAAATCAAACAAAATTTGTTTTATGCATTTGTCTATAATGCAGTGTTGATTCCATTTGCAGGATTGGGCTTGCTTTATCCTGCTTTGGCAGGTTTGGCAATGGCTACAAGCTCAGTATCAGTAACACTTAGTTCGTTGTCTTTGAAGCGATGGAACCCCCAAAAAATATGAAAATGATTCTTTACAAATGTAATGTATTGAATTGATATTATTCTTTATTCTCTATACTGTTTTGTCAATACTACATGTTTGGATTGGATTCTCATTAGGAATACTTTTTGCAGGATTTCTTGCAGGATATGTTTACTCTGAACAGATTAACAGTCCAGGTAATTTGATGGCAAAAGATCCTGATACCACTGAAAGATGGAGGGAGATAATGTTAGGTACGATGATGAATGATCCAGAATTACATGATGAGATAATTGAAGATATTACTAAACATCCTCAAATGATGAACAGTCTTAGAGAAAATCAAGAATTTTTGAATCAATTGAATAATCCCTAGAAAACTCACCATTTTTGAAATTAATCATATGACAGTCTTTCAAATAACCTGTGATTTATGCGTCAAAAAGGATTTAATGATAATTTTTATTTGTGTGTGACTATTGATCTTTAGGCATTTGATATTTCAAGAGTTAATGATAATTTGTTGTTTTATTGACTTATGATAACAATTAACTACCTCTGAATATTGTATAACACCATGCCAATGAGAAAAAAAGGTAAACATCAAAGACATGCTGATCAAAGGGCTGAAACCCGTAAAAAAAAGAAAGCAAAATCTGGAAAGCCAAGATCCTAAACAAATTAACCCTTTTACATTCAAACTTGTCAAGGAGTAATATTGGACCCGCTAATACGTTTCAAAGATGCACATTCTAAAGGAATAATTCCTGATGATGTCTATGATCTTGTGGTAGAACGTTTTCCAATTGTTGTTGCAGGAATTAATAGAATCGAAAAAGCATCTGGAATAAAATATCCCGTTGCATATGTGGAGCCTTCACTTGTATTGTCTTCTCCAAATCCCAATTCCTATGAATTTGGAATATTATTTGCAAGAACAATACCTGTGATGTTTGATGATAAATTTCAGGTTGTAATTCAGATATCTGCACCTCTAATTGCTTATGGGCTTAAAGGTACTATTCATGCCATTTTAGCACATGAGTTTTTACATTTTCTAGAACTGATGAGAAAAATTTCAAAGATGGAGTTACTCTCAGATGAAATATCTGGAAATTTATTTGAAAATGTCTACACTGATGAAACGCGATTGTTTGAACCTAGAGTTGTCTTCAAAGACCGCACTTTGTTAAATCACATAACAAAAAAATTTCCATCTGGTTTTCGTGATTATAAACTTGAAGATAAGGTGATGAAATTTTGGGCTGACAAAAATCTTCCCAAATCCAATATATCTTTGGACGCAAATAATGTGAAATTGTCTGCCGAATCGCTTTCTAAAATAAAACTTGTACCAGAATTTATTTCAAAAATTGAGCAATTGGAAGAAAAAAGTTCTAAAATTCGCCAAAAAAGATTGTACTGATTTAGAAATTACTGTAAAATAATTTTATTTTTACTGATTGAATTCAGTTAGTCCGCACTTTCCACAAGTGTGTCTGTCTTTATGCTCTGACATGAAAACACCTTTTCCACATCTAGAGCAAATCTTTCTAATTCTTGTAACTTTGTCTCCATCTACTTTGAAGTATTTGTAAACATTGGGACTAGAACCTTTCTTACCTTTTTGTTCTACAGGCATTATTCCGATTTCTCCTCTGGTTTTGTTTCTTCAGATGCCTCTTCTGCTTTTACTTCTTCAGATGCCTCTTCTGCTTTTACTTCTTCAGATGCCTCTTCTGCTTTTACTTCTTCAGATGCCTCTTCTGCTTTTACTTCTTCAGATGCCTCTTCTGCTTTTACTTCTTCAGATGCCTCTTCTGCTTTTACTTCTTCAGATGCCTCTTCTGCTTTTACTTCTTCAGATGCCTCTTCTGCTTTTACTTCTTCAGATGCCTCTTCTGCTTTTACTTCTTCAGATGCCTCTTCTACAGGAGCTTCTACTGCTTGTGCCTCTGCCAATTTTGCTTTTATTTTTTCAATTCTTGAGAAAATTGTTGGATTGACATGTTTTTTTGCCAAACCCTCATCATAATAAACATAGAAAGTACCAGTGACATGTGATTTTCCTACATGAGTTCTAAGCCTCATTGGAATTACAACTTTGCCGTCTAGCTTGAATTCTTTTGTAATCATATCTGTTGCCTCTAGACTTTTGAGTTTTCCACCCAATCCTGCAAAATTACATGTCAGCTCTCTCCTAGATAGGAATGTGTTATCAACGTCTGTGACTGTCTCGATGATGGACATGTATCAAAAATCCTTTGGATATTTCATATAAACCTTGATTGAAATTAGAGAAGAAATTTAAGAAATCCTTGCAGAATATTGCCATGGAACGTTATATGCTTCATTTTAAAAATACTGGATATTCGCCTAAACAATCACGCGAGATCGTTTACAGAGCCAGAGATTTGGCATCTGACATGAATGCATCAGTTAGAATTGCAAGAGTAGCCAGTAAATTTGTGGAGTTAGATGTGGCTGTTAAAAAAGAAGACCTTGACACCCTTGTTGAAAAATTATCTCCTATTGGTCCTATTGATAATATCCGGCATGTTGTAGAAGAGGAGATCGAAAAAGAGAAGGGAATCGCTGATGGAATTTTCTACTTTAACAATGAACGATTCTGGGAGAGTCATGAGGCTTTTGAAGGTGTTTGGAAACAATGCTTTGGTAGAGAAAAAGACCTTGTCCAAGGAATAATTCTGATGGCAGTAGCATTAGCTCATGCTCAAAAAAATGATGTCAGTATTGGAATTAGAATGCTCAAAAGAGTCTTAGACAAACTAGGAACTTCCCCTTCAATGTATCATTCCATTGATGTTGATAGAATTAGAAAAAAGGCAGTTGATATGCAACAAGAAAACAAGTTAACTATTTTTGAGATTTAATTAATTCTAGAGCTTTTGGAACTACCGCTGCGCCTTGAAGCAAACCTATACTTCCTTTCTTTGCTTGCTCTTCAGTCATTCTAGTAGTTCCATCATTTTGAATAAAATCAGCTGAAACTAAAACTGGCACAGGATCATCACTGTGCCCTTTGTTAATACATGGTGTGGAGTGATCAGCAGAAATGACAATTGCAACTTTGCTTGAATCAATATTTTCAACAAGTGTTTTAAAAAATCGCTGATCAATCTCTTCTATGTTTTTCATCTTGCCAATTGCATCTCCATCATGACCGAATTCATCTGGTCCTTTGAGATGGACATAAATTGAATTTTGAGTCTCCATTGCTTTTGCTGCAACTCTTGCTTTTTCTTCATAATCTGTTAATCCTCCAGCTTCAAATGCTTTCATCTTTAGAACATTTGAGATTCCAATCTCTACTGGCATATCCACAATACATGAAAATTGCATAGAATATTTTTCATTAATTGGAATCACATCTGGATATTTGTTTCCTGCATCTCTGAGTAAAATACAACTAAGTTGTTTCTTACCTTGCTCTTTTCTTTTTTTATTAACCTGACTCTCCTTCATAATTCTGATTGATTGTTCTGAAAACTCATTAACAATATTTGCAGTGAACTTTGAATCTTCATCATCTTCTAAGGGTAAACATTTTTCAATTTTTAGAAAATCTCCAACTGCCTTTGCTACGCCCATGCCTCCGATGTTACTATATGCAGGATCTGTATTGGTAATTTTTGAAGAAAGTTTTCTAGAGTTTGCTCTTATTCTAACTGTAACCCTGTGACCAATTGTAGGTGATACTACAACCGATGTATCTGGACTGGATAACTTTATTTTTTCTTCAATCTCTTTTGCAATTCCATCTGCATCTTCTTTTTCAATATTTCTACCTGCTCTTCTATCTATGATTACTTCATCATCATTTAGTGTTGAATAATTTCCTCTTAATGCTAAATCTCCATCTTTGAAGTCAATCCCAATTCCAATGGCTTCAATCACTCCTCTTCCTGCATATTCTGCATGATTGAATTTGTATCCCAACATATTGAAAACCGCAATGTCTGACTCTGGAGCAATTCCTTTTCCGACAGAAATTACTTCTCCTATACAGCCATTACTTGCAATCTTGTCCAAAGTTGGGGTATTTGCAGCCTCCAATGGTGTTTTTCCTTGTAAATCTGGATGTGGAAGATCTCCAACTCCATCTAATAGAACGTAAATCATATGAATATCTGAATTATCCATAATATTCTCTGTTTTAGCAACATCAGGTGCTCTCCTTTAAATCTTGCAACAAAATATGCGATCAAAAATTTAGAATCAGTTTAATTTTTCTAATTTAATTTTTCTAATTATTCATAATTGATCAAAGTATGATTTTTTAATTTTTACTGAAATTAATTACAAAACATGTTTTTAATTTAGAAATACCCTCTCTTAGCAAACGTTTTAACAGACATTTACTTTCAGTAACAATTATGGGGGATATGCGTAAAGATTATGTTTCTGAACGTTTCATGATTGTAACAAAAAAAGAAGACAAAATTATTAATCCAAAAAAATCTCCATTTGCTCCTGGTAATGAATCTATGACAAATCCTTCTGTATTATCACTTGTTGCAAAAGATGGAATGCTACAACGTCTTCAAGATAATGAGGATGAATATGTAGAGGGTTGGGCTATTAGAGTATTTGAAAGCAAAAATCCAATCGTTTCAATTGATACAGAAAATTCTTATAGTGACAGACCTTTCTATAGCGAACCTGCATATGGATATCATTACATTGTTGTTGCATCCCCAAAAGAAAAAGACACATTTGCAACAATTGATCCTGAACAATGGTCAAACGTTCTAGTTGTTGTTCAAGATAGATTGAGGTGGCTGTATACTCAAAAAGGTGTTACCTATGTTTCAATTTATGCTGACCATGGTGATTTGGCAGGAAGTACTAATCCTCACCCTCACCTGAACCTTCTTACATTTTCTACTATTCCTCCAGTAATTGAGAGTGAAGCTGAAGCATCACACAAAATTCTAAATGAAAAAGGCGTCTGTCCAATGTGCCAGACAGTAAATGAAGAAATTGGTGGTCCAAGGCAGGTTCTTCAAACTGAAGGCTTTATCGCATTTTGTCCTTGGTCCCCCTCATATCCTTACGAATTTTGGATTTCTCCAAAAAAACACACTACTAGTTTTTCCAAAATTACTCAAAAAGAAATTAATGATTTGTCTTTAATTTTGAGGGCAACTTTGGGCGGATTGTCGAAAACTGTCAAAAATGTATCTTATAATCTTGTTTTTCATCTATCTCCTGAAAAGAAAAACAGTAGACAAATTCATTGGCATATTGAAATTTATCCTATTACAAAATCATGGTCTGGATTAGAACGTGGATATGGTATTTTCTTAAATGATGTTTCTCCAGAACAAGCTGCTGAAAAACTTGGAGCATCTTGCAGGAAAGAATTAGCTAACCTTGTTGGCATTATATGATTTTCTGCATGGTTTATTTATCTACTCAAATCTGTTTTAATTATGGCAATAGAGAAATGGCTTGCAATAACAAGTGTTGCATTATTTGCAATGTTTGCCGGTGAAATGATTTCAATTTACTCTTATGTTGTTGATCCTCCTGAAAATGCTATGCTTGATGATTCTTGGTTTGATTCTAAAATATTTCAGTTTATTTCAATCGGTGTTGCCCCCGCTGGAATTTTAGCTGCAGTTCCTTTCTTCATGACAAAACAATATGGTTCAAAACCTATAGGTGGATTAATTGTTGCAGGTGGAGTAATTTTGTTAGTTGGAATGTTTGTTTGTTATACCTTGTTAGATCAAATTAATGATGTTTATCTTACCGATATTGTTACCAATACCCCTGTTTTATTTATGGGTCTGTCTCCTATTGTAATTGCTGTTGGTATTTATTTGACCAAACAAAAAAAGAAGCGTCCTAAGAAAGAGTTCTTTTAATCATTATCAAATCTTAATTCATTTGCAATTTGCTTAAAGCCTAATTTCTCATAAAATGGTTTTACGTCGTCTGTGCAATCTAGAATTGTTTTATAACAGCCTCTGTTTTTTGCAATTTCTAGTATATACTTCATAATTTTCTCGCCTATTTTTTGTCCTTGAAAATCCTTGTTTACTACCACATCTTCAATATGACCTACCATTCCTCCATCATGAATGAATTTCTGCTCTATTAGCAATGTGGTGGAACCCACTATTTTTCCACCTAATTCTGCAACTGCAATTATGTGATCCGGATTGGAATTTATTTTCTCAAAAATCTTAATTGCCTTGTCATTATCCATATTGCTTGTCTTTCTCAATGAATCAAGCGATGTCAAAAATCCATTTTGAATGTCTTCTTTTCTTAATTCTCTGATTATTGGTTCACTCATTTTTATTTTCAGATCTTACCTAGTTTTTGAATATATTCTTGATATGCTTTTTTGTAGGATGCTTTATTTCCAATATCTGTAAATCCATTCTTTGTAAGAAAGCTATTGACTAGTTTTTTTCTGCTCATGGCTTTTTTAATTACATCATCCATTCCAAAAGGTTTGTTTTTTGGTATGAATTTCAAAATTTCCGGTTCCATGACGTAGCACCCCATGTTTACATTGGCTTTTATCTCTGGTTTTTCATTCCAACTCAGTACCTTTCCATTCTTTGAAGTCTCAATTACTCCGTATGGCAAATTAGTTTTGTATTCATTAAGACTCATGGTAACGAATGCTTTTTTCTGATTGTGTTGTTTTATCATATTTCTAAGACTAAAATTAAAAATTGAATCACCATATATGCAAACAAAAGTATCATCTATGAATTCTTCAGCAGTTTTTAGTTGCCCTGCAGTAGCAAGTGGTTTATTTGAAATTGCATACTCTATGTTCACTCCAAACCTTTTACCATCTTCAAAATAATCCTCAATTGTTTTTCTAAGATAACTAACACACAACACAACTGATTTTACACCATTTTTTCTTGTCCAATCAATTAGGTGCTCCAAGATTGGTTTTTCTCCCAACGGTAACATGGGCTTTGGAAGAAATGTGGTGTACGGTTGTAGTCTTGTACCTAATCCTCCAGCAAGAATTATTGCTTTCACAAATTTCATTTGAGAATTGACTATTTATGTTCAAGGATGAATTTCGACCCGACTCAAATAATTTTTAAAATCTTTCTCAAAACATCATCTGGGGTTTCACCAAATACTATGATCATCGGCTCTTTTCCAAAATCTCCTTTATGGTAAATTGCATCTGGTATTTTTGTTGAATTCTTAACTGCTTTTTTTATGCCCCATTCAATAGTTGAGTCCTTAATTTTCACATTTTTTGGTTCTTCATTTCTATCATAACTTGAAACTATTAGTTTTGATTTTTTAATTTTTGAAATTGTAGTGTTTTGATATTTTAGATTTATTGCAGAGCAGATTTTTGGATATCTTTTATTCATTATTAGTAATGCTGTTGCAACATGTTTTGAACCGCCATAAGTCAACTCTCCAGCTACCGTAGCACTCTTTCCTGATTTGACTATTCTTCCAGAAATACCAAGAATGTCTTTTATTGATTTAGGTTTTTGTTTGGAATATACAAAATTTATTTGGCATTCAGGAATATTTTTGTAAATATTTTTAATTTGAATAAATTTGTCTATTGCTTCTGATAAATCTCGATTGATAACATCTTGAATTTCTGTGATTGCTATTCCTTTTCCTATTTTCTTTGCATTTTTAATTGAATTTTGAGTAAATTGTTGGGCAAACCTTAATGAGTCTTTTATTGTCTTGTTTTTTGCTAGAGCAAAAATTATGGCTGCTGAATAATTACAACCACTACCATGATTGACTCTATTAATTTTGTTTCCAGAAATAAAATATTCTTTATTTTTTTCCAAAATAAAATCTGATATTGTTTTATCTCCTGTCACAACTCCGGTAATTACAACATTTTTTGCACCCATCTTTTGAATTTTTTTGGCGACATTTTGTATTGATTTTTTTGAATTTATTTTAGTCTTTGATAGTATTTCGGCCTCGAACTTGTTTGGTGTAATTACTGTTGCAAGAGGAACAATATACTTTTGAAAATCTGAAATGGCTGTTTTTTCAATTAATGCTCCACCCGTCGTTGATTTGATTACAGGATCTACTACAATTGGAATTTTTACTTTTCTTAATTTATTATTTAGAATTTTAATAATTTGAGAATTGTATACCATTCCAATTTTTATTCCATCAATTTTAAAATCCGACATTACAGATTCAATTTGATCTTTTAAAATTTTTTGTGATACTGGTTCAGCAATACCAAAATTTGATGTGTTTTGACTGGTGATAGATGTGATTACTGTAAGCCCATGAACATTAAATGACGAAAAAGTTTTGATATCACTTTGAATTCCAGCACCTGATGATGGATCCGATCCTCCAATTGAAAGTAAATTCATAATTTTCTATTTTTCTTAGCACTAATTTGTTTTTACTTTACATTTTTACAAATATTTCACTTTGTAACATTGATTTTATACTTGAATATCTTTCTAAAAACTAATGACTAAAATTCCAATAGCAAATGATGCCTCTACTGAAGAATTACGGTGTACAACATGTTTACTTCCTATGCAATATCAAACAAAAAAAGATGGGAAATTCCTTTGGCAATGTTTCAAATGTGGTAAGCAATACCTTGTATCTACAAACACTGAAGACGTTGAAGAAAGTTGGAGTCCTCCAAGATGACAGGCCTCTCCGAAATTGAATCTCTAAAATCTGAAAATCAAAAACTTAGGAAATACATTTCTCTAATTTCTGCTGAAATTGAATTAATTCAAAGGGTAGGTGAGATAAGGCAGAATTTTATAAGTTCTGATGACTCTAAGCACATAATCACGCCTATTATGGATAGAATCTTTAGAATAAAAGATGAAAAACTAACTCTACAAAAGGAATTGGACCTAGATTGATTTCTAAATTACGATGATGATTGGGTTACACAATCAAAAGAACAAAAGTCATCTTTCAAGCTATAGAACTCCCTCCCACAATGCCTGCATTCTTTTATTGCTCTCATACTAATCTATAACGGCATCCTAGCATTTAAAATCGATCTATTTTCTTAATATAGTGCCAAGGAATTATAGTGCGATCAGCATTTTTTTCATTTTCCACGATTGTTTAAATCAGGCAAAAACATAGATTACGTTATGGCAACACAGATGACTTTTGCTAAACGCGGTATCGCAACTGATGAAATGAAACAAGTTGCAAAAGACGAGGATGTCTCATTAAATTGGCTTATTCCAAAAATTGCTCGTGGCTCAATAATAATTCCAAGTAATAATGTACGACTACAAAAAATTCACAATGTTGGAATTGGTAAAGGTCTTAAAACTAAAGTAAATGTAAACATTGGAACTTCAACTCTAAATGTAAACCTTGATGAAGAGATTGAAAAAGCAAAAGTCGCAATAAAATACCATGCAGATACAATCATGGATCTTAGTGATGGCGGTGATGTTAAAATGATAAGACAAACTCTTATGGATTCTGCACCAATAACATTTGGAACTGTTCCAATTTATGAGGCTTATAATTATGGTGTTGAAGTTCACAAAAATCCTTTGAATTTAACAGAAGATGATTATCTAAATGCATTTGAAAATAATGCAAAAGATGGAGTTGATTATACGACAATTCACTGTGGAATTACTAAAGATATCGCAAAAAGAATTTTAAAAGTTCAACGATATGGTGGAGTTGTAAGTAAAGGTGGAACAATTACAGCTGCATGGATGTTAAAACATGATAAAGAAAATCCATATTTGACTCACTATGACTATTTGATTGAAATTGCTAAAAAATATGATGTTACATTTAGCCTCGGAGATGCACTTAGACCCGGCTCAATCTTGGATTCTCATGATGAATTGCAAGTTCAAGAGATGATCAATATTTCTCAATTAACGAAACGAGCTCATGAACACGATATTCAAGTAATGGTGGAAGGTCCAGGACATGTTCCATTAAATGAAGTTGCAGCAAATGTACGATTGGCAAAATCTCTAATTGGTGATGTGCCATACTATGTTCTAGGTCCATTAGTTACTGATGTTGCATCTGGTCATGATCATATTGCAAGTGCAATAGGTGCTGCAGTTTCAGCAAGTGAAGGTGTAGATCTTTTATGTTATCTTACTCCTTCTGAACATTTGGCTTTGCCAAATGCCGAAGAAGTAAAAGCTGGATTAATTGCATATAGAATTGCTGCTCATGCAGGTGACCTTGTTAAAATTCGTGATAAAGTTATCAAATGGGATATGGAAATGACAGAAGCTAGACGTACTTTGGATTGGGAAAAGCAACTTGCATTATCTATTGATCCAGAAGAAGCAGCTAAGATTCATAGTAGAACAGGACAGCATCCTGGAAATAATGTGCCATGTACAATGTGTGGCGGTGCATGTGTTTACATGATGTTGCCACAACAAAAAAAATACGAAAAAGAAAATAATAATCTACAACAAATTGAATAAGACTTTTTGAAGACTAGGAACTGTCTTATAATTTCCTAACTCATCAATATCTATCCATTCGAATTGTGAATTTTCCCAGTTAAGCTCGATCGTTGGATTCTCTGCTTCAAACAAAAATGGGTATATCTCCCATTCATGATTTTCATATTGTGGAGAATTCACTCGCATTCCTTCTGCAGATTTTACAAGTGTGATCTTATCTTCTGTAATTCCAACTTCTTCAAAAATTTCAATCTTTGCTCTTTTCAATGGTTCTTCATCATTTTCAATGATTCCGCTAATTCCCGCCCAGAGTCCTTTCATTGATTTTACTTTGTTGCTTCTTTTGAGAATCAATAATTTATCATTATTTCTAATGAAAGATGTGACAATTTTTGTTGAACGCATGCCTGCTATTTTTCAACGGATTTTACCATTTTAGTTAGTTTTTTGTAAGATTCATTGGTATCTGTATGCTTGGCAAGTCTCTCTTGGCATTCTTTGATGTATGTGATTACCTCTTCGGTCTTTGATTCTTGAACAGCAGTAAGTAATCTGCCAATGTCTTTCCAAAGTTCTTCTGCAACTCTTCTAATTTCTGGATTAGCAATAATTGTTTCAATTAGTTCTGGGGATTCTGTCATAATGCTTTCTGCCAATATCTTTTGAACTCTAAATGTCGTACCTGACATTTTTTCTGTAAGATTCATTTTTTCATCTTTTGAAATAATGTTTGCAAAAACTAAATTCATCAAATGGGTCAACCCTAAAATTACTGCAATTTTTTTATCATGTTCTGCTGCATCAATAGTTACAAAGTTTGCGCCTTCAAACAATGATTTTGCAACCGTTAGTTCTTTTTTAGCATCTTTAATTGGGACTGAAATTATGTTTTGACCTTTGATAATTTTTGTTCCAGGACCAAACATTGGATGAATGCAAATTGGATTAATCTTGTCTGGCATTTTTGATAATGATGAAACTACTTTAGATTTCTCAGATGATATTTCTATTAGATATGTTCCTCTCTTCATCTCTTTTGCAATGAGTCTGATAATTTCTGGGGTTCTTCTTGTGGGTGTACATAATACTACATAATCTGCCTTTAGAATTGAACCAACTAAAGAATCTGATGATATAATATTTTTTCCTGTAATCTTATTTTCTGAATCGTACCCTGTTACTTCAAAATCTTTCTCTGCAAAATATTTGGTAAACCATTGTCCCATTTGACCTCCAGCACCAATAACTGTAATCTTCTTCATTGTTCTTCACTCATAATGTTACCCAGTATATTCATTCCCTCAATTAGTGTTTTCTCGTCTTGACATGCCGAAATTCTAATGAAATTCTTGTAATTTCCAAATCCTTCCCCTGGGGCAATGGCAAGTCCTTTCTCAAGAGTACTATTTGCAAATTGAACCCCATCAAATCCTTCTTGATTAATTCGAGCAAAAATGTACATTGCACCATCTGGAACTACAAAATCTAGTCCCATCTTCGATGCTTTTTCAGACAACATATCTAGTCTATTTTGGACTGTATTAGAATTGTTGGTTGTGTCTGCCTCTAGGGCTTTCATGGCAATGTATTGGATGGGTTCAGACACATTTGTCAGGCATAATGCCTCTAATTTTGCCATTTTTTCAATAATTTCAGTATCTGCTATGGCATACCCAATTCTAAAGCCTGTCATTGCATGGGATTTTGAAAATGATTGAGTAACGATACTTTTCTTATAACTATATGATAGAATACTTTTCCAGCTAGTTTTTGCATATTGGGAATAGATTTCATCACTTAGCACATACAGATCATTTTGTCTGGCCAATTCAACAATTTTGTCTTGTAGTTTTTCAGAAAGTATTTTGCCAGTTGGATTATTCGGATAATTTAGAACAATCATCTTTGTGTTTGAATTAATTGTATTTTTGATCTGCTCTAATGATGGTTCCCATTTTTCTTCTAGAGTTGTATTGATGGTCCTTACTTTGATTCCTGCATTTAGTGCACAATCTTTGTATGCAGGCCATGCAGGTTCAATCACTATTATTTCATCACCTGGATTAAGAAGTGTTGTAATTGCAGTAAAGATTGAAAATCTGGCACCCGGACTGACAATTATGTTATCTTCAGTTATATTTGCGTTAAATTTTTTAGAAACATATTTTGCAAGTGCATCTCTGAATATTGGCATCCCTCTTGCTTGACCATATTTTAAAAATCCTTTATCAAAAACTTCTTCCAACGCATTTTTCACAATAACTGGTGGCAAAAAGTCTGGCTCTCCAACTTCCATATGGATTATTTTTTTTCCTTGTTGTTCCATTGATTTTGCTTTTAGGAAAATAGAGAGGTGTGTTTGTTTATTGTTTGATTGAACTTTCACTGATTCATTTAATAGGAAATTAAAAAATTTTGTCGCAATAGTCTCATCTAGTCCAATTTCATTGCATAATGAAATTACTTTTCCACGTAAATTATCTTCTCTGACTTCATCTGTCACTCCTTTCCCAATATTTTTTTTGACTTCGCCGATTTCTTTTGCAATATCTGTTCTAGTTTTTAGCAACTTTATCATTTCAAGTGTAACTTCATCCATCCTGTTTCGAAGATCATTGATATCTGACATTTTCTTACAAAACAGGTCTGATTGTACCTGCAAGTAGTGCATGATCTGCGATCGTCAAGGAAACAAGTGAGTCCACTACAGGTGGGGCTCTAGGAACTACACATGGATCGTGTCTTCCTTTTACTTGAAGGGTTGTTTCTTTTTTTGTCTTGATGTCAACTGTACTTTGTTTTTGTGCAATTGATGATGCGGGCTTGAATGCAATTCTCATAGTTATTGGCATTCCATTTGAAATTCCGCCAAGAATTCCTCCTGAATTATTCGTCTTTGTTATTATCTTTCCTTTTTTTATTGTATACAAATCATTATTTTCAGAACCATGCATCTCTGAGCCTCTAAATCCTGAACCAAATTCAATTCCTTTGACTGATGGAATTGAAAAAATTGCTTTACTCAAATCTGATTCTAATGAACTAAAGATTGGTTCTCCCAAACCAACTGGAACATTTGTTGTGACTGATTCAATAATTCCTCCAAGTGAATCCCCTTTTTTACGTGCATTCAAAATATCTTCTCGCATCATTTTTGCAGTTTTGTTTTCAGGACATCTAACTTCATTTTTATAAATTGATGATATCATTTTTTCATCGAATTCTTTTTCCATCTTTATTTTTCCAATTTGTGATGTAAACGAATTTGTTTCAATTCCTAGTGACACTTTGAGCAATTTTCTTGCAATTGCACCACCCATCACATGCGTTGCAGTAAGCCTTCCTGAAAATCTACCTCCCCCTCTATGATCATTGAAGTGATTGTATTTTATCATGGCAGGATAATCTGAATGCCCAGGTCTTAGTTTTGTTTTCAAATTTTCATAATCTTTTGATTTTTGATCACTATTCCAAATTAGCATTGTAATTGGTGCACCAGTCGTAAATCCTCTGAAAACTCCTGAAACAATTTCTACAACATCTCCTTCTTTTCTTTGTGTAGATATCATGTTTTGACCTGGTTTTCTCAAGTCTAACATTTTCTGAATTTCTTTCTCATCAATTTCTAAACCTGCAGGACAACCATCTAACACTGCACCAATAGTTTTTCCATGGCTTTCGCCAAAACTTGTTAAAACAAGACGCTGACCAATTGAACTTCCCGGCAACAATCTATCAAAGTTAAATGATGCTTATAATTCCTCATTCTGAAATTTTTACGATTTTTGCTCTATGCTGGATTTTTTTTGAAAACCTCTCATGGCTAGTTAAAACTTATATAATTAGCCCTATTTTTATGAAATAATTATAATATATTCTTAAATATCACGATTACATATATAATACATGCAAAAACGTGTAAATTCTAAACCATAATTTGCGCGGCCCTGCGAAAAAGACATGTTATCTACGCAAAAGCGTTGCGGGTGAGGAGAATGCTTTTCATCCTATACAGGGTCGCGCCTTTTACAACTTTTACTTGATTTTTTGAAAATAGTTTTTTAATTCACTTGAATTTTTGCACCAAGACGATTCATCTCTTCTATAAAATTTGGAAATGAAACATTTACTGATTCAGGATCTGTTACTGTACAATCTCCTACATACATTCCAGCAATACAAAAAGACATGAATAATCTGTGATCATTTTCGGAATTTAGCTCAGCACCTTTCAAATTCTCTGAATCTTCTAAAATTAAACCGTCGTCTTTTTCTTCAATTTTGATTCCAATTTTTACAAGTTCTCTTGATATAATTGCAATTCGATCTGTCTCTTTTAGTCTTGCATGTTTTACATTAACTATTTCAATTGGTGCTGATGATTTTAATGCTAAAATTGCAAGTGGTGGAAGAAGATCTGGAGAATTACTCAAATCAAATTTCCCCCCTGTTAGTTTTTCAGGCGATTTAATTTTGATTTCTTCATCATTAATCACTATGGTAACTCCTAACTGCTCTAAAATATCTATGAACACTTCATCACCTTGTGGTAAATTTCCAATGTTCCCTTTAACTGTGATTTCATCTCCGTTAAGAACAGTAGCTGAAAGAAGTAATGCGAGACTAGAAAAATCAATGGGAATTGTAAATGTTGCCTCTTTGTATATTTGTGGTGGTATGTTGTATCTTTTGTATGGGATTAATGTTTGAACTGTAACTCCAAATTTTCGCATTGTAGCTATTGTTGCATCAAGATATGGTTTTGATACTAAATTTCCTTCTATTGTAAGATTAATTCCCTTTTCTGTTAGAGGGGCACTGATTAATAATGCTGAAATAAACTGACTAGAAAAATTTCCTGGGATTTTTACATCTCCTCCGGAAATCTTTCCTTTGATTTTGATTGGTGGTTTTCCATCAGTTGAAGTGCACTGTGCTCCTATACTTGATAATGCATCAAGTAGTGGCTGCATGGGCCTTTTCTGCAAACTAGAATCACCTGTTAGAGTAATCTCTTCAGAAAATAGACTAGCGATTCCTGATGCGATTCTGATAGTTGTCCCTGAATTTTCTGTATTGATTTCAGGCACAATTTTGTCGAATTTTATGGGATTTTTTACAATTATTGATGAATCTTCAATTTCCATTTCCGCCCCGAATTTTTTACATGCTTCTATGGTGGCAATAGTATCTGCTGAATGTAAAATATTTTCTACTTTGCTATTATTTCCAGCAAGTGAAGCAAGAAAAATTGCTCTATGTGTATAACTCTTATTTGCAGGACAAACTATTTGTCCCGAAATTTTTGATTTTTCAACTTTACACTTCATGAACTTCAGCCTTTTTGTTATTCACTTTGGAAACAATTACTCTTCCTTCAAGAGCTGCAAATATTTTTTTAATGTTTGATTCATTTTCTTTTTTTACAATTGCAGCGATGGCAGGCCCATTACCCGAAACTGATGCTGCAAGTGCACCTTTTTCAATCAAACTCGTAATAATTTTAGGATCTGAATTCAGAATTGATGCAGTAGCTAAACCGTTAATTGTCATTGCTTCCCAATAATTTGCTTTTCTTGCCAATTCCCAAGCATTTTCAAATACTGTTGATAAAATTTTGAGATTTTTCAAATTCCCCCGTTTTCTATTTTTTGGAATAAATATTACTGCAATCATATTAGTTGGTCCTTTTTCAAAATGGATTCGTCTTTTCTTTGCATTGTCAGTAACATTAAATCCACCATAGTAACATGAGCATGCATCATCATATGCCCCGGTAATACTCACTTTGGATTCAATTGATGCATCAACTCCTACAAGTAAAATTTGCTGATCAGTAAATTTTGGTTTGAATATCTTTGCACATGCCAGTGCAACTGCCGATGAAATTGCACTTGAACTCTTTAATCCATATCCTGTCGGAATTTCAGAATCTAGTTTAATTGAGATTTTGTTTTGCTCCAAATCTTTTTTTGAGATGATCTTCTCAACTGTTTTGTTGATTAATCGTGAACTGAGGGTTTTGTTGTCTGATTCAATTACGATTCCTTTTCCTGGGCTTGTCTCCACTGTGACCTCTACCTTCAACTCTATCCCCAAAGTTGCACCCTTTTGATTTGCAATGGCGTTAACTAGTGATACAGCGCCATGGACTGTAGCCTTTGCTTTTGCCATCAAAATCCTCCTAACAATGCTTTTTTCATGGCATTATAAGGTGCTTCCATATGGTGCCATATCTCAAAGGCTCTTGCTGCTTGACCTAATAGCATTTCATAGCCAAAAATTATCACTGCATTTTTTTCTTTTGCCTTTTTTATAAAATCTGTATTCATTGGCATGTATACAATATCATAAACTATTGTCTTCTCATTGATATTATCTAATGAAATTGGACTAGGCTCATTTCTTAGTCCTATTGATGTTGCGTTTACTATAATGTCGTAATCTTTTGCAGAGTCTTTAACATCTTCAATCTTGATTGCGTTTGCAGAAAGTCCAATTTTCTTTGCAAACTCTGATAGGTTCTTTGCGTTTTCTAAAGTTCTGTTTGCAATAGTGATGTTCTTTGCTTTCTCTTTTGCAAATCCTGCAACTATTGCTCTTGCTGCCCCTCCTGCACCAAGAAGAAGAACTTTGGTATTTTCTATGTTTAATTTCTTTTTCTTAAATGGCTCTAGAAAACCATCCATGTCTGTATTGTATCCTTTGAGAACTCCATCTTTGTTTGTAACAGTATTTACTGCACCAATCAAACTGCATGACTCATCCATTTTATCCAAATACTTCATCATCTCTACTTTATGTGGAATGGTGATATTGAATCCGTCTATCTTTATTTTTTTGAGTCCTTCAATTCCTTCTTCTAATTCTCCTGTTGGAATCCTATATGCAATGTATGAACAATCTAAATTTAATTCTCTAAATGCTGCACTGTGGATATTTGGAGACAATGAATGATCAATTGGATCTCCAATAACTGCAAATGATTTTCCCATCTTATTTTTCTCACTAGTATGATTGATTTAAACTCTCAACTGATAATTATTTTAGATTTGTAATTTTCTTTACTTCATCAACACTGAATTGTCCTGGTGCTACTGCTTTTCCTAAAGAGACGTATGTATATGGACTGCCCAAATATAGGCACAAAATCCTTGAAATCCTGCCCATGTCTCCCATTGCAAATGATATCAAATTGTTCTTTCCTTTCTTGCTATACAATTCAAGCATTCTAGTTGCATCATCTGTTGTATTTGCTGTACTCACAATTTTTACATTATTTGAGAACTTGGCCATCTGAGCAATTTTCTTTTTTAATTCCGCATTTTTCGGAGTTTTCTTAAAGTCATGCCATGAAACAAGCAATTTTGTTTTTGTTGATTTTAGATATTTTGTTAATTGTGAATTTTTCTTTAGTGTGTTAAATTCAACATCTAACAAAAATGGATTATATTCTGCAATGAGTTTCAGAATTGCTATTCTTTCCTTTTCATTTCCAGAAAATTTTCCGCCTTCGATTTTTGGTCTGAGTGTACATACAATTCTATTTAGATCTTTTTTGATTAATTCTAATGTCTCTGGAATTTGCTCAATTTTTAAAAAATCAAATCTTACTTCGGCAAGATCCGATTTCTTCAATGCAATTTTTAATGTCTGCTTAATTTTATTTGGTGTTTCTTCAGCAATTGACACGCAAGTTTTGTACTTCATTTTTCTAGTATGTATTCATCTGAAACTTCCATTCCAAAATGTCTCCCTGTTGCAGGCTTTGAATGAACCATGACTGTGTCTCCTTTTTTTAGGTGTGTGACTGACACTAGTTGTCCGTTAGGTTTTACAAACCTAATTGTTTCAGCATCCTGTGCAATTATTCCTCCAATCTCTCCTCCTGCAGAAGCTTTGATCATCAACATTGGTCTTCTTTCTATTTTTGATCTTCCTACAGTTGCTCTTCTTGCCTTTCCTTTAGAATTTAAAATTAAAACTTCAGAACCGGTTTCAACTTCTGAGAGATAGTTAGTTGTTCCATCTGGTGATAATGTGTAACAGTGAACTGCACCTGCATTCACTCTAAATGGTCTAGGTGATGTAAATGACGACCCTACTGATTCATTATGGACAAGAAACAAAAAGTTGGATCTGCTTCCAATTAGCATGCCTTCTCCTTTGTGAAGCATAGATGCAGTATCCACACATACTCGTTCTCCATCGCCCACTTCTTTAATCTCAATAATCTTTGCTGGCTTCATATCGAAACTTCTGGTTCCTAGGTATAGCATTGCTTCTCTTACCTCGTTAATTGAATCTGTGCTGAAAATTACTCCGTCTACTCCTACTTCTAAAATTGAGAACATCTTTCTTACTTCTTCAGGAGTTTTTGCAATTGCAAAAATTTTTGTGTGTATTTTATGAAGTTTTGCTATAATGTTTTCTAATGGAATAATTTTCCAATCTTTAACCTCCACAATCACAAAGTCTAATCCTTTCTTTGCAACAGTAAGGATGTGCTCGATATCTGAATTTGATAATACTTGAAATTTCATTCCAACTTTCTTGCCTTTTGGTTTTACCATTCCCTCTTTTTCAAGAACTACGTAGTTTGATGCATTTGAAGGATAAACTGTTTGCACCTTTGTTTTTTTCTTTCCTAGTTTCTTTGGATCAATATACAATATCTTAATTCCTTCAGACTCTAATTGTGGAAGAAATTTAGCTAATTGTGTTTGTGAGACTTTGGGTGAAATAATTAATTCTCTATTCTTACTCAATTTTCTTCATTGCTTCCTTTGCAGTTGCTTTTCTAAAAATTATGTCAGCTAATGCTTCAACTATTTTTTCAGGTGTTTTGTGTGCAAAGATATTTCTACCATATGTGATTCCTTTAGCTCCTGCAGTCATGGCATCTTCAGTCATTTGAAGAATATCTAAATCTGTTTTTGCTTTAGGTCCCCCTGCAATTACAATTGGCACTGGTGTACTTTTCACAATTTTTGCAAATGAATCAATATCTCCTGTGTACAGTGTTTTTACAATATCTGCACCACATTCTGCTCCAATTCTTGCAACATGTGAAACAATTTCAGGATCATGTGGGTCTTTGATATTTTCACCTCTTGGATACATCATTGCTAAAAGTGGCATTCCCCATCTGTGACATTGGTCTGCAGTCATTCCTAATTGCTCTAACATCTCTGGTTCTTCTTTGCCTCCTATGTTGATGTGTAATGACACTCCATCTGCACCCATGGCAACTGCTTCCTTTACTGTTCCAGTTAGCATTTTTCGGTTAGGTGATAATGATAATGATGTGCTACTTGAGAAATGAACTAAAACTCCAACTTTGGTTGGTTTTGGCAGTGTTTTGAGAATTCCTTTATTGATAATTACGCTAGTAAGTCCGTGTCCTTCACATTTGTAAATTGTAGAGGCAGGATCTTCAAGACCTTCAATTGGTCCATTTGAAATGCCATGATCCATTGGAATACATAACATTCTTCCTTTTCGAAGAATTCGATTTAATCTGATTTGATTACCTGATACCATGCGTTGATCTGCTTTTTGTGCCCTACTTAAAAATAACGTGACTCGTAAATCTAATATTTTTTAAAAATTGAGCACAAATTACTCCCTAGGTGTATTCATTATTTCTACCAAGGATTAAATAGAAAATACCAAGGATGTACAACAATTGAGTCAGACTACTGAACAAATTCAAAAAAGCGACATTAAAGATATTTTGGAAAATTCTCTTAAAGGTCAACGGCCTGGACCTGAGGACTGCTTGAGACTCTTAGAGTCTGATGACGTTCATTTGATGGGTCTTGTTTCAGGTCATTTGACAAAAAAGAAGTTTGGCAAAAAAGCCTCTTTTGTAAACAACATTATTTTGAATTATACCAATGTATGTATCACTGATTGCAAGTTTTGTGCATTTTACCGATCTCCAGGTGCTGAAGATTCTTACACACTTACCCTTGATCAAATAGAATCCAGAGTAAAGGCTGCATGTGACATGTTTAAGATTCGTCAAGTCTTGATTCAAGGTGGACACAATCCAAGTTTGAAGATAGAGTACTATGAAGATGCATTTAGAATGATCCGAAAGAAATTCCCAAAAGTTGGAGTTCATGGATTATCTACATCTGAAATTGATATGATTGCAAGAGTTGAAAAATCTTCCACTAAAGAAATTTTATCTAGACTAAAAGATGCCGGACTACAATCAATACCTGGTGCTGGTGCTGAAATTTTAACGGATTCTGTTAAAGATATTATCAGTCCAAAGAAAATCTCCAGTGATGATTGGATTAAAATTATGGATGAGGCCCACTCACTTGGAATTCCATCTTCTGCAACAATGATGTATGGTCATGTAGAAAACAAAAATGATATTGTTGAACACTTTTTCAAAATTGCAAAACTGCAAGAAAAAACTAAAGGCTTCATGGCATTTATTCCGTGGAATTTTGAACCAAACAATACTTTGATGCACGAAGAAGGATTGGTAGAATACGGGACTGGAGGAATCCAACTATTGAAGATGATTGCAATATCAAGATTGGTCTTTGATGGATTGATTCCACACATTCAATCTTCATGGCTCACTAATGGTGTTGGTATGGCACAACTTGCATTGCAGTATGGCGCTGATGATTTTGGTGGTACTCTAATTGGGGAGGAGGTAGTTTCATGCACTGGTGCACGCTCAACTGAGCTCACTGACAAAATAATCATGGATGCAATTCATCAGATTGGATATGAAGTAGAAGAGCGAGATAATTTCTATAATCCTGTAACTCTATAGTCCATAATCAGACCATTTAGCATCAACTAGACTCTTTGTTTTGGCATCAACTTTCACAGGTTGTTGAATTTCTCTTTCGTATCCTTCTTCTCTAGTTTTTTGTGTTGCATCAATTCCCATCTTCGAACCTAGATTGACAAGAGGTGATGCCGGATCAAGAGTATCCGTTGGTGTGTTATTGATAATTGTAGTGTCTCTTGCAGCATCTGCTCTAGTAGTAATTGCCCAAATAACATCGTTGATATCATGAACATTGATGTCCTCATCTACCACAACAAACATCTTTGTTAATGACAACTGTCCCATTCCCCATAATCCCATCATCACTTTATTTGCTTGACCTGGATATCTCTTTTTGATTGAAATAATCGCAAATCCTTGGAACCATCCTGCTGCTGGCATGCTAAAGTCTACAACTTCTGGATGGAACATTTGTATCAATGGCAAAAATGATCTTTCAATTACTTTTCCAATATATGCGTCCTCTAGAATTGGTTTTCCGACTACCGTTGTTACATAAATTGGATCTTTTCTTCTCATAATTCCAGTAAGTGTAAATGTTGGATATGGCTCAACTGGTGTATAGTATCCTGTATGATCTCCAAATGGTCCTTCGTCTCTGATGTCTGCAGGATCAACATATCCTTCTAAAACAATCTCTGCATTTGCTGGAACATCCAAATCAATTGTTTTACATTTTACAGTTTTGATTCCTTCCTTTCGGGTAATTCCTGCAAACAAATACTTGTCAAGTCCTTCTGGAACTGGTGCAATTGATGAAAATATTGTTGCAGGTTCTCCTCCAATAATTATTGCTACTGGAATTTTTTCCCCTCTATCTTTTGAAATATCTCCGTGATGAGCTCCTCGTTTGTGTTTCTGCCAGTGCATTGATGCATGAGTTTTGTCAATAATCTGCATTCTGTAAACCCCAAGATTTCTTACACCTGTTTCTGGATGCTTTGTTGCGACTAACCCCAAAGTGATGAATCTTCCTGCATCATTTTGCCATGATTTTAAAATTGGTAAATCATCAAAAGACGCATTGCTTGATGTTATCTCAGTTACAGGGCCACTTGTTTCTGCTTTAGGAAATGATGCTGTCATCTTTGATAATTCTGGAAGTTTTTTTATCTTGTTTAGTATTCCTGATGGCATGTCCATCTTTGTCATATCTGCAATTCGTTTACCAATTTCAGTGAAATCTGTCATCTCCAGTCCTATCTCTAATCTTTTCATTGAACCAAACGCATTTCCCAAAACTGGCATGTCAAATCCCTTTACATTTTCAAAAAGAATCGCAGGACCATTAGAATACATTTCTCTTCTCAGGATTTCTGCAATTTCTAAATCCGTATCGACTTGAGTTTTTACTCTCTTCAATTCTCCCTTTTTTTCTAGTTCTGAGACGAACTCATGAATATCTTCAATTGCCATGATAACTTTGATCTTAGTTCAAGTATAAGCTTAACTGGATTTTTCTGAATTTCTCTTAAAATTCTTTTAACACATGAGTTTTAATTTACACTGGCAGGAAAATCAATTATGGCTGATGACAAATGTGTTGTTTGCAAGGGGAATGGAATAATCGAATTACTTGGTTCTGAATGTCCCTTTTGTAATGGAACAGGTGAGCCAAACAAACCTGCAAAATCATATCTTGATTCTCATATTTGTCAATGCATCTTTCTTGACAGAAAGAGATGTCCTCTATGTGGAAAGCGATGTCATCATGATACGCCAAACAAACCGAAAATTCTTCTTAGTCCTGAATGATTACATTGGTGGCAGTTCATTCTTTCTGTCATGACCGCCAGATCCGAATTTGCAGTAAAAGCATAACTCTGACTCCATGTACTTTAATTGCTCAACTTGAATTGCTCCAAGCTTTAGTGCAATCTTTGTTAGAATTTTATATTTTAGTGGCATTGCAGGAATTACTTCTTCCATGTATACTCTATAATGATCGGGACAAAACTTGAGTGTGACTTTGGATGGTTCTTTGCCTTTCTCGTTTACTTGTTTTGTAAAATTGATCTGCTCTCGTATGTATTCGTGCTTTGGGCATGGACAATCTTTGCCTCCTGGATGTTTGTATGCAGGAATATTTTTCCAATCAAACTCCGGAAATTCCTTCTCAAAATCGTCCATTAAATCAACTATACTCTCAGTGCATATAAAACTTGATCAAAATTGGTTGCGGTAATCAACCCAAATGTACATAAACCCCAGATTGTTCATCAAAATTATGGCATCTGCTAAAAAGCAAACAAAGCAAGATCTTGAAAACAAGATTGCCGAATTAGAAGCAAAATTAAATCAACTCTCTACTCAACTAGAAGCAAAATCTGCTCCAAAACCAGCTGAAGTAAAACCAGCAGAAACAAAACCATCTACTGCAAAACCAGCTGAAAGACCTACAGAAACCACCAAACCTAAAGGCACTCTACCAAAAGGTATGGAACAAAAACCAGCAGAAGCTCCTAAACCACAGGATGCACCAAAACCAGCTGAAACAACATCACAACCTCCAGCAACAGTACAAGAGGCTTTAGAGAATGCATACTATACTGCTCCAATGACTTCATTCCATGATTACAGGGCAAAAGTAACAGGATATTCTCCAGCACCTAACAGATACTTTGTAAGAAGAACTGCTCCTGTAGGAAAAGTCCCAACAAGAAACTGGAATGATCAAAAAGCAACAGTTACTGGTTATACAGCACCATCAAACCAATACTTTGCAACAAGAGCAAGAATGGCATTCCATCCATCTGATAAAACATTTGGAGGATTCAGTGGCATTAACTTGAGTATTGAAGGCGTTGCAGCACAAGTGCAAGCACCGACACCAGAACCACCAAAACCCGCTAAAGGCACACTTCCAAAAGGTTTCTAATTCAATTACATCCTTTATTTTCTATTTTTCATAATCTTGCCTATCATATGATTTGCTATTTTACATCTTAACACTTTATTTTTTGATGTATGTCTACATCACATTGTTGTTATTTTTTTTAACAATGGGTTTGCAATAATTGGTGTTAACACAGTAGTAATAAAACAAATTGCTACTGCAACAGAAAATAAAGTAAGATCTAAAATCCCAATCGAATATGCTAAAGCCGTAATGGCGAGACCTACAGTTCCTCGTCCATTTAACAATGATGCAATTGCCAAACTTTCTGTTTTTGATAATTTACATAATCTGGCACCAATAAATCCTCCTAGTGTTTTTCCAAAAATACCGAATGCTACCAATAATGTTAATGGAAGCAAAACCATCTCTAATGACTGACCACTGAATTTTATTCCAAGAATCGCAAAAAATAATGGTGCAAAAAATCCAAATGTCACTCCAGATAATATTCCATATGATTTATCGGCTTCTCTTTTACCAAGTATTTTTCCACTAAAAATCAAACCTGCGAAAAAAGTGCCTATGATAAAATGAAGACCAGCTAGTTGTGCTAAAAGCGATAATGCTATTGTCATAATTATCAAAATACCAAATGTCGCCTCCCTAGTCTTAGCTTTTGTGAAGAATAATTCTAATCTGTGAGGAAACCAATAATTAAATTTGTGAATGGCAAATGCTAAAAATATAATTCCAACAATATAGATTAACATTGGAATTACAGATAATCCGATATCGATAACATCAAGTATGGTGTTTCCTGTTACATGTATTTGCAAAATTACTGCAAGTATGACCAATGAAATTATGTCATCCACTACTGCAACAGACATTACCGTGTTGCCAATTTTTGTTTTTAATATTCCCAATTCTAGCAAAATTATAGCACTGACAGGTACGGATGTAACCGATAACAATAATCCCATAAACAATGATTGAACTAGAGATGAACCAAAAAGAATTGATATTTGAAAACCTATGAAAAATGGTATTATTAAGGAAAGTACAGATATTACAAACGCATACTTTCCAGTTTTTTTAAGTTCTCTTAGATCCATTTCAAGCCCTATGAATAACATAATAAAGAAAATTGCAATTGTAGAAATCAGTTCAAGATTTTCATCAGGTATGATAATTCCAAATATGGTGGGGCCAAGTATTATTCCTGCAAGTAATTCGCCACCTAAAGCAGGTTGCTTAAATCTACGAAATAATTCTCCTAATAATCTGGCTACTGCAAGTAATATTACAACACTGATGAATATTTGTTCCAATTCCAATAATGATTGACCTGAACTGAATTATTTCTATCTTGTTTTGCAGTGATAACGTTTCTCTAACCAAAATCAAGTCAAATTTTTAGTTGCTACAAATATATATATCTAAACGGAGATCTTTCCTTTTTTACTGATTGTTGGTAAGTTAATTTTCTCATATTATTTCACTTCTGAACTCTTTGATTTAGTCATACCATCTAAATTTTTAAAGGATGTATTACGTCCTTATTCTTCTATTTTTAATAGTAATATTCATCTTTGATCATTTTCTATATTGTACATGCCTCCAAGAATTGTATGTCCTAACTGTCAACAAAACGAATGGCTTGAAAATGAAGAATTGAATTATTTGCCAAGAGTTAGCAAGATGGAAGATGGAAAATATGTTGCTGATACCGAAAATGGGATTCATGTTAAATTATGGCGATGCAACAATTGCATGTATGTCATGCATTTTTGGGAGCCTGATTAATTCCACTAACGATCCTCACAAATCTCTATTTCAAAACTTTTGAAATTTTTACAAATTATTGTATATTTTTTCAAATTTCTTTTATCAAAAACAAGAGACTGATCAAAATGTAAATAAACAATGCACTATTTACTGTAAGGAATGGCAGCAAAACGTAAGGCAAGTACGAAACAAAATCTAGAAGACAAAATCGCAGAACTCGAAGCAAAATTAACTAAATTATCAACGCAACTAGAAGCAAAATCTGCTCCAAAACCAGCAGAAACAAAACCATCTACTGCAAAACCAGCTGAAAGACCTACAGAAACCACCAAACCTAAAGGCACTCTACCAAAAGGTATGGAACAAAAACCAGCAGAAGCTCCTAAACCACAGGATGCACCAAAACCAGCTGAAACAACATCACAACCTCCAGCAACAGTACAAGAGGCTTTAGAGAATGCATACTATACTGCTCCAATGACTTCATTCCATGATTACAGGGCAAAAGTAACAGGATATTCTCCAGCACCTAACAGATACTTTGTAAGAAGAACTGCTCCTGTAGGAAAAGTCCCAACAAGAAACTGGAATGATCAAAAAGCAACAGTTACTGGTTATACAGCACCATCAAACCAATACTTTGCAACAAGAGCAAGAATGGCATTCCATCCATCTGATAAAACATTTGGAGGATTCAGTGGCATTAACTTGAGTATTGAAGGCGTTGCAGCACAAGTGCAAGCACCGACACCAGAACCACCAAAACCCGCTAAAGGCACACTTCCAAAAGGAACGGTGCAAACTCAACAAACACCTCCTCCACCACAACAAACTAGCTATGGTGGAAATGAAGGCAAATCACGGAAAGAACAATTAGAAGATTATGAAAAAGATTACTTGCAAAGAATAGAACAAGAAAGAATAGAACAAGAAAAAGATTACCAAGAAGCACTTGCATCTGAGGCAAAAGCTACGACTAAACAAAAAAGTGGTGCATTGCCAAAAGGATTTGAACCAAAACCCGAACCTGAAACACCAAAAGCTTCTAAAGGCACACTTCCAAAAGGTTTCTGATCTTTCTACAACCTTTTCTTTTAATTATTTTTAATTTAGGAAATCCTCTAAAACTTCTTTTGAATGTCCTGCAGGTTTTACTTTGGGATAAATTTTAAAAATTTTTCCTTTTTCATCCACAAGAAATGTACTTCTCATAACGCCCATGTATTCTCTACCCATGAATTTTTTTTTGCCCCAAACTCCAAACATCTTTGAGACTTCTTTGTCTACATCAGCCAACAATGGATATTTTATTCCCATTTTGTCACAGAATTTTTTATGTGAATCTACATCATCTGGACTAATTCCAATAATTTCAACTCCTGCCTTTTGGAATTTTTTATAATCTTTTGAAAACTCATCAGCCTCGGTGGTGCATCCTGGAGTGAAATCTTTTGGGTAAAAGTAAATTACATGTTTCTTCCCTTTGAAATCGGACGATTTTATTTTTTTACCATTTGCGTCATTTATCTCAAATTTTGGAACCAAATCTCCTTTAGAAATCATACGAACTCAAATGGATTTATCCATAATTAATTACTTTTTGATTATCTGAGATCAACACTCGTGTCCGAATGTTTTATATGGTAATTCAAGGGGCTTTTGCTTGATGGTTAATCCAAGAGCATATCTTGCTGAAGCAATAGCAACTTATGGCTTAGTATTTTTTGGCCCTCTTTCAGTAATTTTGGCAATCGCATCATTTGGCGAAGAACTTACAACGCAATCTGTATTGTTCATTGCTCTTGGACACGGTGGTGCTATTGGATTGATGGTGTATACATTTGGTCATGTCTCTGGTGCTCACATTAACCCTGCAGTTACCATACCAATGATGATTACAAAAAAGATAGGAATCACAGACGGAATTGGATATATCATTTCACAATTAATCGGTGCAGTTGCTGCAGCTGCAACATTAAAGGTAATTTTACCTGAACTTGGAGCAAAGGTAAACTTTGCAACTCAAGGTGGTCCAAGCGATTTAATCAATAAAAGCATTAGTTCTGGATTTGCAATTGAGGCAATCATGACATTTTTCTTGGTGACTGTAATCTTTATGACAGCAGTTCATAAGAAAGCATCTCCTGGATTGCATGGATTTTCAATTGGAGGAATAATTTTCCTTATTCACCTAGTTGCAGTTCCGCTAACAGGCGCATCTGTTAACCCTGCAAGAACATTTGGCCCTGCATTAATTTCTGGATTCTGGGAATTTCATTGGTTGTATTGGGCCGCCCCAATTTTGGGTGGAATAATTGCTGGATTAATCATGAATTATGTCTTTGTCAACAAGGCAGAACAAGAAGCATAATTTTTCAAATACCAACATTTTTAAAAAATTCAAAATTCTTTTACATCTATGAGTTCATTTGATGATATTTCTATCATGTTTGATACTGAATCTAAAAAATTATCTAACATGATTAACATTGCTGAGACAAAATCTGATTTGTCAATTCCTGAAATTATTGACACGTATTATCAAATCATTAATGTTTCTTCAATGAATACGATGCTAAAACAACAAATCAGTTCAGACAATCAAAAAACATTACTTGATAAAATACTGGAAATTGAGAAAATGATAACTGAGAAGTTCAATTCTGACATACACCCTCGAATCATGGAAGACCTTGTAAAATCAATACAAGAGACTACACGTATTCTTCAATCTGGATCTGGACAAAAATCAAAAGAAGATATTGAAAATGAAGCCAAATTCTATGAAGAACTACGACAGAAAATGAGTACAAAAGAATTTGTAGAACAATATGATAAAGGACTGTCAAATGATTGAAGATATTGCTAAAAATCTAATAAATTTAAAAAAAGAATTTGCAACATCTTATGACGGACAAAGTCAAATTCAAGAAGTAATCCCAATTTCAAAATCTGAATTGTTTCCAATTACTCAAAAAGATTTAGAATTGTTACATGAATTTGCAAAAATAAACCCTATCTACTATAATCAATATGAGAAAACTATTGGTGATACTGCGTGTGTTGTTTATGAGGGTGACACTAACAAATACTGGTTAAACAGTATTCAACATAGTTCAAGCCATGCACCTTTTTCCCCAACATGGATAATGTCTGCATATGTTTGTGTTTTATTTGCAAAAAAATTTGGATATTCTGAGATAATTGATATTGGCTCTGGAGATGGTAGAATTGCATTTTGTGCAAAAATTTTAGATTTAGAATCATACAGTATAGAAATTGACAATATGTTAGTAGAGTTGCAAAAAGATTTGTGTAACAAACTAGATTTTAATCCTCATTGCTCTGATGCTACTGTGTTTGATTATTCTTCATTGAAATTAACAAAACCGATTTTATTCATTGGCGGTCTTGCACAAATGGGTGGAATCCAATTGGCCTCTGATGTATTAGACAAAATTTCTACAATTCCTGATATCAAACAAAATTCTGGCTGGGTTTTTGCTGGTACATATTCAAAAAAATATTCGATAGATCCAAAAAATGAGGCGGGATGGGGCACGCTAATTGAAAAAAACAATCTAAAACCCATTCAAACAGTTTCTTTACCGACTGCATGGACTTTTCATGAACCTGAAGAGACTCCTTACATTTTTGCTCAACCCAATTGAGAAATAGCAATCCAAATTAAGCGTAAATTTCCCAAACTTTTCGGACTCGTTGCATAGCTTGGATAGTGCGATTGCTTGCGGAGCAATAGGTCGCCGGTTCGAATCCGGTCGGGTCCGTTTATCATGTATGTCCGGAACCTTTCCTGACTACGACTTTTTCATTTGACAAGTTTGCCACGAACTCATAGCCGTCAGTGATTAACTGCTCCGCTTCTTCTGCCGTCACAACTTCCTGCCTGTATTGCAGTCGGCTAGAATGAACTAACCAACTTTTGCACAGCAGACAGTTGTTCAGAAGTTAACTTTTCTATGTTCTCTTTAACCTCTTCTTTTTCTTTCATCAGTGGATTGTTCTCCTTTTTTTCCAGATCAAGAAATTCTTCACATCTTTTGAAAGATTCGCGCATTTCATCTGCCTCGGCTGTGGAACCAGGATGATGATTGACTCCGTGGAGAAACTACGAGAAGTGAAAATAGAATACTGTGAGAAAGGCTACACGATCAACATACACTCGAAGTGCATCGGTGAGGCAATTCTTTCTGCTGATTTCTGATTAAATTATAACCAACTTTTTAAAACATTGTAACGTACACGATCCTGAATGGCAAGAAGACCAAAATACGAATAAACATGTCACGATAAATCAGTTAGACGTAGGGCTGTCGGTTTAGAAGCGGTAGGCTGGTATGTAAGAGCAGACTTGCCAGAATATGGTGAGAGGCCTCCAAAGCTTTGTGTAAATGGCGACTGTGCAATACCTGACATTTATGCAACCTATGGAAAATGGACCAAGATAGTCGAAGTAGAAACTCCTGAGAGTTATGAGAAGGACAGAAAACAGCATTTGATCTTCAGAAGATGGCGTGACAGACACAAGAACGTGGAAGTTAATGTGCCAATTTGCAATGTTTGACAAACAAAAATTACAATGAGTCGAAACCAACGCAAATATTCTATACATGATGTTTCTAAAAATGAAATGGAGAAAGAGATTATTTCTAATGAAATTGTTGAAATAGCAAAAAAGGTATTATCTTCTGAAAAACATCAATATGTTGAATATTTGTGTACACAATACAAAAATAAAAAAAACAATGGCATGTTAAGAAACAATTATGGACACTTCTGTCTGATCAAATGCCTCAAGGAGCAATTAATGCAAAAGCAATAGATTATGCAAAATATGATCTTTTCCACCTTAGCAAAACTAGAGATATTATTGAAAGAGCATCAGCAAGCATTGAACAATTATATTATTTCCTACTTACTGAAAACGGTGGAAAGTATCCATCACATGATCCATTAGGAAGAATACTAAACGAACTAGAGAATAGAAATGTGCTTGATACTGAATTTGTGTCCATTTTAAGGCGCTTTAATCGACATGTTTTTGTACCTGCAAAACACGATTATAAGATTAATCCAGATAAACAGCATTTATTTTCAGTTGAGGATGCCATTTTCATTTTATACATTGTGACAGCTTTAAGTAGAAAACTATGGCCATATTTTAGAAAACATGCACTTGATTGTAACGAAATAGATTGGAAATAAATTTTTGAACTGAGTTTGTCCAGAAAGCAGGAATAGCAATGAACAACCAGATTAAGATAACATACATGCAACTTTGTAAATAAAAAATATTTCCTAATTATTTCAAAAATTTTTCTAAAGATTTTCTTAATTCTTTTAGAATATCTTCAATGGGAGGAAGTGGCTCTCTACTTAATCTTTCTACATTATCCAAGTGTTTTATCAAGATGCTTTCAATTCCTTTTGGGAAAAATTGTTCAATGCCAGAAAACTTGACGTTTTTTCCTTCACATTTTTTCTTGAACATTTCTCTGGCGTCTTTCAGTTTGAATTTTTGCTCCTTCAGAAGTCTCCATACGTCATAGTAATCTCTGACGTATCCTCTTTCTAGAATCGCCCTTATTTTTTCACCGACGATTGTTTCCAAAGCGTATACCTTAGTTGAAAAATTGGAATAATCAAATTCCTTTGATACTTTTTTTGTTATTATATCTCCGATAAATTTCTCTTTCATGATCTCTATTTTGACTGTGCCCTGGCTGATTGGGCCAGTGTATTTTATTTTTCCGCGGAGAAAACCCGGATTTGTAAGTGGATTTTTACGAAGAGAAATAGAAATACCACTTGCTTTTTTCACTATTTGAGTAACTTCTTTTTCAAGTGAATTGATTATTGTTTGCCAATCTGTTTTATCTAATGGTGTGAAATCAAGATCTTCAGAAAGCCTCCAATCAGAAGGAAAGTAAACTTTTGACAGTGACGTGCCTCCTTTGAAAGCGAGACTTTTTCCTATTGAGCTTGTTGTAATCCCATACAGGATCCATCCAAGTACATAGTGTTTCTCTACTGCATCGACTTTTAGATTCCATTCTCTAGATAATTTTTTCAGTTCTTGAGATGAAATCATTGTTGCCACCTCTTAGGATCTATCTTTGCATTAGTATACAGCTTCCATTTTTCTTTAATTCGTCCTTTGATTGTACTGCCAGGATCAAGATGCGAATATCCGCTTTTTAGTTTGAATGATGAAAGTAAATCTACATAATCTTTCCAACCAAAAACTTCCGTGATGTATCCTAGTCTTTTGATGACAGTAGTGTTTCCGATCCTTTTTGCATATTTTGCTAATTTTTTCAGATCAATTTCATCTTTTGAAAAGAATATCGCCTTGGCTAACTCCTCAATACCTCCGCAGTGTTCAGGATGGTCTAAACAATCAATGATTGTTTTTTCAGGTGAAGATATGTTTACTTTATAATTTTCAACTACAGTTTCTTCTATTCCAAACATTTTACGTGGGTTAATTGTAACAAATTTAAAATTAATATCAAGCATCTTTTGTGAATTCTTTGGTTTTGGTGTTGCGATGTATACTGATGATGGTGTTTGCTCGGTAAAACCGTGGTAATTTAATGCACTTGCATATCCTATGTAATATGGCCTAGGTCTTGTTAGAAGTGATGCCATAACAAAACTATGAACGGTGTAACTGTCTGCTCCTCTCTCTCCTGCTTCAAGAGGAGTGATCATGTAGACTCCTCTTCTTATTCTCAGTATCCATTTTTTGCGGGTAAGCTGGTCAAGAAAGTTTTTTGGCTTGTCTACTAGTTTTTTGATGTCATCCAAAGTGAAGATGTTTTTGTTTTTGTAGCTTAGCTCTGAGAGTAACCTAGACTCCCTGTCTGACAATGTTCGCCTATATTTCTTTATTGATATTCGTCTCACCACACGCTTATTGATAAGAAAATATAGGTTTTAGAGTTTAAAAAGTTAACTTTCAACCAAGATGGCCCTGTCCTGTCGGGTTTTTTTGTCTGGAGTACCAGGATATGGCTGGAGCGGATCTATTGGACAAAGCATTCTATCATATACCCATAGTGATTCAAACTGTTCGGATTCCGCCAATTTGACAAACTGCAAAAGATTTTCTTTTGTTACGCTTCCAAATTGAGGCACAACTAAACCAGCTTTCACAAATAAGATGCTGTGTTATGTGTTAAAAACTTGAACCCGTTTTTTAGTGCCAATTAAATGACATGACTGAGATATATAGAACAAATCTTTTGTAATTTGAAAACAAAAGAAAGTGTTGGCTGATTCTAAAAAAGAAGCAATTCTGTGGTTATTGTCCTGAAGACAAATGTCTTTTATATTGTGAAATATGTAATCCTAAGAAAGGTAAGGACTCATTGTAATTGTTAGACAATTCTGATTTTATCTCTCAAGAGTAAAAGCATTGACAACTAGAATATGATGTTTGGTATTATTCATACGTAAATCTTTTAACACATGAATGAGTTGGTTAATCACGTTGGGCACAAAAATTAGTACATTATTCTTATTTGTAGTACTAGTTTTGGGCATGGCTGCTTATCCTTCCTCTATTAATCCAACTTTGTTTGAAGAATCTTCTTTTAATACTTCATTTCTAACAGCATTTGCCGAAGACGATGAGGAACGTGAAGACGATGAGGAACGTGAAGACGATGAGGAACGTGAAGACGATGAGGAACGTGAAGACGATGAGGAACGTGAAGACGATGAGGAACGTGAAGACGATGAGGAACGTGATGCCTCTAGGGCAATTGAAGATGCAATTGAAGAAATTGAAAGAGCAGAAATTAAAATTACTGAATCCCAAAATGATGGAAAGGAAACTTTACTATCTGAAGAGAAATTAGATGATGCAAAAGATTTACTTGCACAGGCTGAGATTAGTTTTGAAAATGGAAACTTTGATGACGCTGAAGATCTTGCAGAAGAAGCAAAAGATTTAGCTTCTGAATCTAGAATGAAATCACTTGGAAAGTCATTGGAAGATTTTGAAAAAGAGACTGATGATGAAGATGAGTCTGAAATTGAGATTAAGGTAAAAATTGAAGACGGAACTGCAAAAATTGAAGCCGAATTTGGAGATGAAGAATTAGAATTTGAAATGGATTGGAGTGATGAGCAAACTACAATTGATGAAATTGCATTAATAACTGGTCTATCGATAGAAGAAATTGAAAACTCTATCACTTTTAATTTTGATGATGGAGAGAAAGATGATGGAGAGAAAGATGATGGAGAAAAAGATGATGGAGAGAAAGATGAAGATAGAGAAGACGATGAAGATAGAGAAGACGATGAAGAACGAGATGAAGATGAGGAAGAACTTGAGATTGAGGTAGAAGTCAAAAATGACAAAGCCAAAATCAAGATTGAGTTAAATGATGATGATTATAGATTTGTACTCACAGATGATGTTTCAGAATCTGCAATAATTGCTGCAATAATGGATAAAACAGGATTAACAGAAGATGAAATTACTTCTAATTGGGAATTTGAAATAGAAGATGAAGAACGAGAAGATGAGGACGATAAAGTTCAAGAAAATAATAGTGATTCACAGGTAAGAGACACAGTTAAAACTGAAAAACTGTTAAAACATGAAAATAAAGCCCAAGAAAATGCTGAAGAAACAATTCTTGAACTACAGCAAAAAATTGATCAACTCGAACAAAGATTACAAAAATTATTGGACAAATTTGAAACTGGAGAATACTTTGGTAAGGTAGCAGAACCCGATCCAGTACCTGACTCTTTTGTTATCGCCATAGATGGATTTGCCTCCTCACTTGACAGTGATGTGATAAGTAACATGGAAGGTGAGATTTTCTTAGAGTCTATTGTGACTGCAACAGAGTCTACCAAACTTCGTATTACTGGCGGTGAGATTCTAGTTGGAGACACTTTCTATGACTTTGTAATCGGAAAGGCCAGACTTTCTTCTTCTGGCACATCTGGTGAGAAAGACTCTATGATTCTACTGGGTCAAGTTATGGATGATCAAGGAAACGTCAATACCATTAGATTGTCCTTGGATGGAACAACTTCTCTTGGTGACTTTGGTTCAGAATCTGTAGACTTTGAAATCAATTCCTCACGAAGTAAGATTGCATCTCAATGGGGTTTTGATGGTGTGGGATTATTGTCGACATTATAATCTTAATTTCAAATCTGACACAATATTCTATCTTATTTTATCCATAATGAATAGTATTTTTTACTCTTCTCACGAAAGAGTAAACATTTTAGAAAAATCACCTAGAAAATTAGGATAATACAATAAAAACAAAAATGAAAAAGATGACACTAAGTACATTAGATTTGCTTGATATCATTGTGACAAAAATTGGATGACTAAACGAAAGGGACAAGGAAGATATTGCAACGTGCATCAAGAAATTCTAAATCCTCCTTATGCCACGTAGAATCATTTTCAGACGTGTGCTCATCTGTGCTCAGAAAACCATTCATAATTAAAAGACATCGATATTCTCATTCTTGATATTTTATTGTTAATTGATATAGCAAAATGAATCAAAATGTTTGATGAGGAAAAGGCAACCAAAGATTCTTGTAAATATTCCTGTGCAACTAGCATCTATCATTAAGCGACCAATTACAATTCCTCCTAATGCTAGCATTCTTGACGCTCGAGATATTTTGATTCGCCATAGAATCGGAAGGCTAGTAGTTGAATTTGATAAAAAACCAGTTGGAATTGTAACTGAGAAGGATATCTCAAGAAGTATCTCTATTTTCAGTGGAAAGCCAATTGCAAAAATACTCATTCGCGATATAATGTCAAAAGATTTGGTTACACTGCAACCTGAAGCATCAATCTATGATTGTGCAAAATTGATGCAAAAACATGGAATTAGTTCCATTGTGATTAAAAATTCTAAAGGAAAACTAGTAGGGGTGGTAACAAAAACAGATCTTGTATCTGCATTTCTAATTCAAAGTACTGCATCATTGCCCATTTCAAAAATTATGACAAAAAAAGTAATCACAGTATCTCCTGAAGACTCTATTTTTGAAGTTGAAAGCGTTCTTCTAAACAATCAAATTCGCAGAGTAGTAGTTACCAAAAATAAAACTCCTGTTGGAATCATTACTTATCGGGATTTTGTTCCTGCAAAGACCTTTGATTTGCACAAAGAGTTTACAGATCCTGAGGAACGTTCTGAAATATTTTGGAACCCACATCTCAATGAATTTAACGTAAATAAACTAAGATACCTGCTGACATTTTCTGCAAAAGACATAATGACTCCCAATCCTTTCTTTGTATCCCCTGATGATGTGGTGTATACTGCTGCAATCATTATGATCCGACATGGGATTAGTGGGCTGCCAGTTGTTCGTGGTAAAAAAATAATTGGTATAGTTACAAAATCTGATATTGTTAATGTAATTGCAGCAAAGGGAAAACTCTGAAATTTTATAGATTGATTTTCATAGGTGGGAATTTAGCTTGAGTTATTAATATCTCTAATATTTTTTCTAATTGTTGAAGCACGCAAAAGATTTCATGAATACTCCAAGAACCATAAAGTATGAATCCAACTTGGCTGATGTTTTAAAAAAAATAATCAATGAGAAGAAAAGCCGATTATTAGTAACAGAAAATGGAAAAATCACTGGTCTTGTGTCTGAAAAAGATTTGGGGATTTTCCTCTTAACTGATGCTACTGAGAGAAAACTTGATGAAATTCCATTATCTGAAATTATCAAAAAAATAATCAGTGTTGATGAAAAAACAGGAATTGACAAGTGTGCCCAACTGATGATGACCAATGAAATCGGCTCTTTGGTTGTAACTAGTAATGATGAAGTTGTTGGAATTATTACAAAGACTGACCTTGTTCGATATTTTACTAAAATAGATTCACAAAAAATCGTAGGTGAGTACATGTCACCATATTATGCATGGCAATACTATGACACTCCTCTCTACAAGGTGGTTCTAAAAATGATTGACGAAAAAATTTCCCGAGTCATTTTGCGTGATCATGAAGAGTCTCCTGTTGGAATTGTGACATTCAGGGATTTATTTAATTTAGCATTGTCTCTGGGAGACAAAGAGGATGTACTTGACAATACGGATCCTCTAATATCCGTAATATTTCCAAGAAAAGGATTCATTTCTGAGTCTGGGTTTGGTGGTAGTACAAAAATTAATGAAATAATGAGCAAAAATATTGTTTCTGTAAACTATGATGATGATTTGATTAAAGCTGCCAAATTGCTTTTGGAGAAAAATATCAATGGTGCCGCAGTTCTATCAAGGCATGGAAATATTATAGGAGTAATCAGCAAAACCGACATTGTTAGGGCTTTGGCCTTTTTGTTATGATGAATAATTTCTTATTTACAAAAACAAAATATGTTTTCCAAACGCTTAATTTTGTATGTACTGAGGATAACTTGTGATAAACCCCGAACTTATGAAACTACTTGAAACAAGTGATGTTCTAGATGTATTGGGAGACTCTGTCTCGTATCAACTGCAAAAAATTCACAATGTCCAGAGAACAAACGAAGGTAGAGATTGGTATGATGAACTTCCTAAAATTGTTAGGGGAAAATTTGACAGTTACCGAGAAGACTATGAACATCTTTCTATAATACTAAAACTAGAGCCAGAACAAATAAGGGCTGAAATGAACAAGGGCTATTACTACTGGAGATTACTGCGTTCTGCATGTCATACATACAGAAATGATTTGGTAGAATATGATCAGCAACTAAGTCAAGAATTCAATCTACAGGAAACTGAAGCTATTTCAGGCAATATTGTTCTAAATGATTGCATCGAGGTTTTAGACCAACATGCAATTGAAAAATAAACCTTGAATCTTTTTATAGATATGAGCGGAAAAACCCAACACCCTTTTAGGGTTGGGATGAAAGCGAACACAGCACAACTCAAAATAAAATACAATCAAATATTCAAATACTATACATGTGTAATTAATAACATGTTAGAGTTAGGCAAATACGGTCGTATCAATAATATGAACATGTACCATTTGTTACGTAAAGCCGAAAATGGATTGTGTTCAGACATACTACTGCGGGAACCGCAGGAATGCACGCCTGTGGAGATCAGAAACTCGGTCGTTGAAGCAGGAAGAAGCCAATTGACTTTAGTCATTGGTAAGTTCACGAGAATACATTGAGTAAATACCATGGAAATAAAATCAGAAAAATCAATTAAAGAATATCTGAAGACATTATCTGATGATGTCATTATCAAATATTATCTTGATGTAGAGTATAGCCCATTTCCTGTTTTAGTCATTGAAGAATACACTAGAAGATTCAAACGTAAAACTAAGGATGAAATAATCAAAGATCTGAAAACACAAGCCCATTTAGCTAAGAAAAAAACCCAAGAATTTGGAAAGATGGCAAAAAAACACCAGTTTGTTGATGATGTTACTAGACGAAAATCCGAAGAAATCTTCAATCAGGCAAAGAAAAAAGGATATGCAATTAGCGAAAAAATTACCTATAAGGGCAGTATCTTAGGCTCCAAATTAAAAAAGGGTACCAAGTCCGGAATTAAAAGCGGTATAAACGCCGGAAAGAAGATTAGATCATCTGGTAATGATGATCTTGAATTGTTGGGAAAACTAGGTGATTTACAAAAGGCAGGTATCATCACAAAGAAAGAATTTCAAGAAAAAAAGAAAAAAATACTTTCAAAAATATAGTTCCGCTTTGAGGGAAACTCCGATAATTAAAATGGAAACATCGTTTAAATTCTGTTTTGTGATTTATATTGTGTTGAAAAAATTCATTCTGCTCTCTTTTGTGTTTCTTCTTTTTGTAATGGGAATATATCCGTCGTCTACTGTGTTTGCTGAGCAGGCCACTGGAAAATCTGCATGGCAAGTAATGTCTGATAAAGTTTGTGGAGATAAACTATGTTCTGAACTTGAATCATATAATGTAAAATTTACTCCACCCTCAATTGCATATTTTCCACCACCATTAAAACAGATATCTCAAGGAACTGAACCATCAAATGTTACATGTACTGAAGGAAAAGAACTTGTTCTAAAACAATCAGATGGATTACCTGCATGTGTTAATTTTTCCAGTGTTGAAAAATTAATTATGCGAGGTTGGGCTATTCATATTTTGCCTGATTACAGTGATAAAAATAATAATTCTGAAATTTTTACACTTGGAGAATTTATCACAGAATCTGAATCTGTTGCATACTTTGGTGATACTATTGGATATTTGGCAAAACCTACAATTGATGGGCACTATCCTGGTGTAGTTATGATTCATGAATGGTGGGGGCTAAATGATAACATCAAAGAGATGGCAGACAAACTAGCATCTCATGGTTATGTTGTTTTAGCAGTTGATCTTTATGAGGGAAATGTTGCAACAACTTATGACCAAGCACGACAATTGATTGTTTCTTATGATTCAGAACGAGGAATACAAAACATGAATTCTGCAACTGCGTTCATTAATGAAAATTATGCTTCAGAAAAAATTGGTTCTATTGGTTGGTGTTTTGGTGGTGGTCAATCACTTAATCTTGCATTAAACAATGATGACATGGATGCAACTGTAATTTACTATGGAAGTCTGGTGACTGATCCTGAAAAACTATCTTCAATTCAATGGCCTGTGCTTGGAATATTTGCAGGATTGGACAAAGGAATAACCGTTGATTCTGTAAATGCGTTTGAATCTTCATTGAATGAGTTAGGAATTCAAAACGACATTAACATCTATTCTGGAGTTGACCATGCTTTTGCAAATCCATCTGGTGAAAGATATGCTCCAGATGAATCAAAGGATGCCTGGGGAAAAACTATTGCCTTTTTTGAATCTAATCTGAAATAAATTTCTGGTGCAAAAACCCATTATTTTATGAATTTCTTAAATATTAGGATCTCTAATCCTTGTAATGAGTCGACAAGATTTCAATTCTAATTCTATCCTGATTCAGGATATCATGACTAAGGCAATGATCACAATAAATCCTGCCACCACTGCAAAACAAATTGCAAAAATGATGCAACAGGGAGGAATAGGCGCAATATTTGTCAAAGAAAATGATAATCCTATAGGAATTGTAACTGATAGGGATTTTGCAACAAAAATTGCAGCAAATAGTCTTTCACTTGACACCCCAGCTGAAAAAATAATGTCATCTCCGTTGATCACAATTAATCATAATGAGCCAATCTCTGCTGCAGCAAAAAGAATGACTACCAAAAAAATCCGAAAACTCGCAGTAACTGAAAACGGTAAGATTGTTGGTATTATTACATCAACTGACTTGGTAACACAGCTAGCAAAATAACTAAAACGTCTTAGTCTTTCTAAGAAATATTGTAACTGATGCCATGTAGCATGCAGTTGCAATTATTTCAGAAATTATAGATGCAAGATATGGTTCTATTCCGATTTCAAGAAAATAGTATAGTGTAGGCCATCTTATTCCTAGATATACTATCTCAGCTAATCCGAAAGAGGAGATTAATGCAAATAATTCTTTTTTAATTAAATTTGATTTCATTCCTCTATATCGTTCAATGTTGTCCCAATAAAACAAACTAGAAAAAATTCCAAAGTATACAATATATCCGATGATTATTGTTATTGTTGTGTTTAGATAATTGTCATATTCTGATAGTAATTGAGCCGCGACTGCTGATAAAGACGCTGATGCAATAAAACAAATTAAAAAACTTCTGTTAATTTGGAGTAATTGCTGGTTTAGTTTCATAAAAATTTCATGTGATAACTAATATTTTGTGTTAACTCTTACTTGAATAATGACGAATAGATGCGAATGGGCAAAAGATGAGCCTAACATCACATATCATGATATGGAATGGGGAAGACCACAACATGATGATTGTAAATTATTTGAGTTTTTGATATTGGAGGGCGCACAAGCTGGTCTGTCTTGGACTACTATTCTCAAGCGCAGGGATGGCTATAGAAAAGCATTTTCAGACTTTGATGCCCTCAAAATCTCAAAATACAATAAAACACACATCGAAAAACTACTCAAAGATGAATCCATAATTCGAAATAAACTCAAAATTAATTCTGCAATTAATAATGCAAAGCAGTTTCTTAAGATTCAAGCCGAGTATGGCTCATTTGATAATTATCTCTGGGGTTTTGTAAACCACAAGCCAATCAAAAACAAATTCAAAAAACTCTCTGACATTCCTGCATTAACTGAAATTTCAGAAAAATTAAGCCAAGATCTCAAAAAATATGGTTTCAGTTTTGTCGGGCCTACAATTTGTTATGCCCTAATGCAGGCAATTGGAATGGTAAATGATCATACTACTGATTGTTTTTTATACAAAAACTAATTCAAGTTTAATTTTAAATTATGATTGCATTTTTTTTATTGCATCTGCATAAGTATTCATGGGAACAATTTTCACAGTACTCACTGATGAAATACCTACATCAATACACAATTTTTCAATATCGTGTGAATTTTCTGCATCCAAAATAATTATCCATTCATGTTCTAGCACTGACATGTAAAACCCGATAATTTTTGATACTTTAAACTCATCAAGTTTTTCTTCAATTTTTTTCTGTATTTGTACAAACATCTTTTTACTTAAATCATTATTGAGAGGGCATGATTCTGGGCTGTGTACTGCAAAAACACCAAATAACATAAACAAATTAATTATTTCTTATATTTAACTCTGATTTTATGTCCTTGTATTTTAGATTCTCAATTATATCCTACCTTTTTTTATTAATTATTATCTTGAATGGAAAACTTTCCTCTTTTTCAAAAACTGCTGGGCCTGGAATTTTATTTGCATGCACAGCAATTGGAGTTTCACATTTAGTACAATCCACTAGAGCTGGTGCTGATTTTGGTTTGATGATGTTAGGATTTGTAATCTTGGTATCTGTAATGAAATATCCTTTCTTTGAGTATGGATCTCGTTATGCGAACTCTACACAAACAAGTATCATTGATGGTTATAAAAAACTTGGCAAGCCTGCTCTTTGGTTATATTTTTTACTAACAATTGCATCGATGTTTTTTGTGACAGGTGCAGTAGGATTTGTTACTGCAGGATTTTTTGAGAATTTATTTGGAATTGATTTTCTGGGAGAATGGACTGTAGTAATTTTGTTTGTAGTGTGTGTTGGAATATTGGCAATTGGAAAATACAATCTACTTGATAGTTTGATTAAGATAATTGCAATTGTTTTACTGGCTTCTACCGTATCTGCTTTCTTGTTTGCATTATACAATGGACCTATTGAGCCTGTATCTGGATTTGAACCAAAAGAACTTTGGGATATCTCTGGGATCTTTTTCTTGCTTGCATTGATGGGATGGATGCCAACTGCAGTTGATCTTTCAAGCTGGAATAGTTTGTGGACGTTGGAGCGAATGAAACAAACAAATTATAAACCAAAACTAAAAGAAACTCTACTTGAATTTCGATTAGCATATCTGATTACTGGAATTCTCGCAGTGATGTTTGTTGTACTTGGAACTTTTATCTTCTATGGTTCTGGTCAGGAATTACCAAATAATAATTCTGATTTTGCACACAAAGTTGTAACACTATACACTGAAACAATTGGTGGTTGGAGTTACATCATAATTGCAGCTTCGGCATTTACTGTAATGTTTGGGACAATCATTGCAGTCTTTGATGGATATTCTAGGTCTTTGCAGAGAACTGTTGAATTGATTTTTACAAAAAAAGAGGACAAAATACGCACAAAATTTCGTACATTTTATGTAATTTTCTTAATTCTAATATCTGCAGGTTCTCTTGTGGTGATATTTCAATTTGGAAACAATCTCAAAGAACTAGTTGACTTTGCAACTGTTTTGTCCTTTGTGATAGCCCCTGTAATTGCAATTTTTAATTTAAGACTAGTTACAGGTAAATTTCTAGAGAAAGAACATCAACCATCTATTTTCCTGAGAATTTTGAGTTTTGCAGGAATTGTATTTTTATCAGGATTTGCCTTATTCTTTTTAATAACTAAATTCTATTCTTAATATCTTCAAAATCAGCGAAACTATTTTTAATTAAGAATACTTAACAATTATGATTAAAATGAAACTTTCTCCTAAAATGAATAAAACCTTAAACGACCAAGTACTTCTTGAGGCTTCTGCATCTAACAGCTATCTTGCAATGGCATCATGGTGTGAGGTTACGGGGTATCAAGGAGCTGCAAACTACTTTTACGCTCAATCTGATGAAGAAAGAACTCACATGCTCAAAATTGTTCATTATCTTAATTCTCTTGGAGCAACTGCAACAATCCCTGCAATCAAAGCACCTGTCAGTTCTTACAAATCCCTTGAAGGACTAATTAAGACTGCACTGAAAAATGAACAAGCCGTAACCAAAGCCATTCATCACATGGTAGAGATTGCACAAAAAGAAAAAGATCATTCAACATATGCATTTCTAGAATGGTTTGTAAATGAACAAGTCCAAGAAGAAACAAAGTTTGAAACAATGCTGCAAAAGTTTGATCTTTTAGGAAGAGATAAACTTGCAATCCACGAAATAGACAAGCTTCTTGCAACAAATGCAGTATCTCCTGAAGCTGATCCCGCAGCATAGAGTTTCTAAAATAATTAATACCGCATTATTTCAAATCTTTTCATGACAGTTACTGTGACAAGAAAACCATGTGGAATAACACAACTCTTCAACACCGAAACTGGGCGTGTGACCTATAAATGCAAGGCAGAATCTGCATACATGCTAATTGAGGCATTTGGAGGAATCGTACAATTTAATCAAAAAGGTGCAATGGCAACTGTCACTGGTCATATTACATCGCTGGAATTTTGTGATGTTCTCAAAAAAGGACATCCCAATTATCAAGATGCTTTGAATGCAATAATTTCTGCACATAGAGAGTTTGCACAAAATGTTTCTGATGTACATCAAAAAGAGATCAAGGAACTTGAAAACAAGTTAGCAGATCTTTAGAATTCAATTTTTTCACACTTGCATTCTCTTACTAGACATTTTGAATTTCAATCGATGTGTGGAATTATCATGATAACATCCAATTTTCTTATTATTACAATTGCTGTTGATTTGCATGGTTATTAATTAGATTAACTTGTTTTCCTAACCGTAAATCATACAGTGCTCACATTCACAAACATCTTGCTCTTTTGCTTTTTTCAAACATTTTTTGTGCTGTCCTGCTTGACATTGAACACAAACCTCTTCTATATTTTCAACTGTTGTGTATTTTTTAGATTGGTCAAATCCAAATCCTCCATCTTGTGGTCCTACCATGTTTTTAGATGATCTCTGTCCTATTTCTACTTCACTAATTGATTACTGATTTTATTGCATCATGTAATTCCATTTTACGGGTTTCGATGATTCCTCTTATCTCAAAAGTATCTACATAACCACCTGCTGATGCACGTGTTGCTTTAAGTAAATAGTGTAATGCCCCCTCTTCAATTCTTCCTACGTAATACCCATAAAGAAAATCAAGTTCATCGTTGCATTTCCAAATTTGTCTGATGTTTGGAAATGTCTGTTTTATTTCAATTGGAATTTCTAAAATTCTTCTTTTGATATATTCGTCAAGTGATTTTCTAATTGATGAATCTTGAAACAATTCTAAATTAAATTGATACTACTTCTTTTTAGTCCTTTTTCTCATCCTTTGTTTCCTTGTCTGGATTATCCCACATGTGCATAGTTCCTCTAATCATAAAAGATCCCACGATAATTGCTACTAACCCTCCAACTATAAACAGAAAAAACTTCCCAATGTCTTTGATGCTTGCCAATATTGGTATTTTGTCGTCAATCTAATTAAATTGTCTAAGTGAACTACCGCCCAACAAGTTGGATGGCCTCTTCTTGCTTCATTGAATGCTTTGCATTCTCCACAAACCATAGAGAGATACATTCGTGAGCAAGAAAAGTAGGCGATTCATGAACGGTACAAGTACGGGCGGTTTCTCGCCTGTAGATTATAAAAATTCAATTAGATTCAATAGTGAGTTTAGAAATTTCTGTTGTATGTCTAAAATTAAGCAGATAGTTGCTTGGGTTGCAATTATTGGAGGGGGCATTGCGTTTTTCTTCTTTTCTCAATTTATGGCAGAAGTCATGCGCTAATTGCACAGACAAAATACATTATAGCAATCTATAGTGACAATTTTTGTGATTACTCAGGAAATTAAGGATTTTTTAGATCTTCAAAAGCTTGGTTATATTGCAACGGTAAATTCTGATGGAACTCCCAATCTTTCACCAAAGGGAACCATTATTGGATGGACTGACAAAACATTAGCATTTGCAGATATTCGTTCGCCTGACACGGTAAATAATTTGAAAACAAATCCTAATGTGGAGATTAATGTAATAGATCCCCTTTTGCGAAAGGGATATTTGTTTAGGGGTGAGGCTAGAATTATCCAAGAAAAGACACTATTTGAGAAAATTCTGAATCATTATAGAGGAAATGGTGTCAAGAGTCCAATTAATTCAATTGTTCTAGTTGATGTCTCAGATGTATCTGAAGTGAGATCCCCATTATATGATATGGGAATTTCAGAGCAAGAAATTAAATCAAAATGGAAAAAACATTTTGAGAGTTTATGATTCTTCCAGTTTTTTAGATAATGTTTTGATTTCGTCTAATTCTTTTTTTGTTTCTTGATGATCTTCTCTTTCTTTTTCTAAAAGTAATTGAACTGTTTCTAATTCTTTTTCTGTCATGCTAAGTTTTGATTTTAATGAACCTACTACTGCACTTGCAGCTTCGATGATCCCTGCAGAACTTTTCTCATTTGATTTTTCCCCTGCAATGAATTCTCTTTCTTTAGGGGTTAGAACATCTGTGTCTTCGAATTGATCCTTTTTGTTTAATTCTTCTTTTGCGTTATATAGTCTTGAATTTGCCTCATCTAATTCTTTTTGAGCATCTATTTGCTGTTTTCTTATGTTGTGTAGATCTAATTTACCTTGTTCAATTTCTTCTTTAATCTCATCTTGCTTTTTTGTGAATTCGTCCAATTTTTGTTTTAATTTTTCTAAATTTTCTTCTGTTTGTTTAAACTCCTGAATTGATTTTGAATCTTTAATTTTTTCTGCATTTTTAATCCTCTCTCCCATCTCTTTGCATTCTCTTTGAATAATATCATGCTCCATCTTTTTTTGATTAAGCTCTTTTTTGACTATCATTAAATTGCCAACTGTCGAATCATACTCTTCTTTTACTGATTGAATTTTTTGGGTAATTTCTTCTAGTTCCGTTTGTTTTGTTCTATATTCTTGTTGTAATTTTTCTACTTCTGATTCTAGTTCTTCTTTTAGAACATACTCTTCACTATTTTGAGAGATTGTCTCTGCTTCTTCTTTTTTCTTACTAAAAAGCCCCATGACACTCTACCGTTATTTCCAAGAGATGAACGTTTCTTTATTCCTTCTTTACCCGTGCTCTGAAAAATTTTAGATAAAATCCAATTCCACCAATAATTATGCCTCCAAACAAGGCCATCGTGCCTAGTTCGGGCATTTCTGGATAGATGTTTGGTGCAAGAAATAGCATTAATGCACCTAAAATTATCAAGGCAAATCCGCCACTGTTTTTTGATTTATTGTGCTCAGAGTGAACCATGACTAAATATACTCTGAAAGTGTTTTTGCAACTTGCTTTCTTCCAATGTCTGAAATGAATGGACCTATCTTTGGTCCTCTTGATGTTCCAAGGATTATTTGGTATAATATTTTAAAGAAATCTTTTGGTTGTACGTCATTTGATTTTGCAATTTGGTATATTGTATTTTGAATATCTTCCGGTTCCTCTTCTACCCCTAATGCATCAACAAGAATCTTTAGTGCTTTTTTTGCAGAATCGTCTAAATCAACTTGCGTTTTCTCTTGCTCATCAAATTCATTTGAATAATTTCCTGCAAGCTCGATGAGTTTTTCTATTTCTGGCTCTGGATTTTTTATTACTCCATAGTCTAGTAATTTTTTCATTACTCGCTCGCCTCTGTTTTCCTTGAATATTTTTGACAATTCTACTAATAGTCTATAGTTAACATGTGTGCTTGATTGTTTTGGGGGGCTGAGGAGATTTACATACTCGTAGAGTCCTTTTGATTTTGTTAGTTTTGCTTGATTGTCTACTTTTATTCGTCCAAAGTAAATGTCTTCTAATTCATTGTATTCGCTCATTAAAGATGGTATGTCTTCAAATCCTAATTCTCGTGCACCTGTAATTCTTTTGTATAGTAATAATAGAATTGATTTTGGAGTTCCAAACTCTAACCACTTTTGTGCTGTAATTACATTTCCAAGTGATTTTGAAATTTTCTTTCCTCCTTTGTCTAAAAACATTTCATATTTCACATGGTGAGGATGTGGAAATCCTAAAATTTCATCTGCAACCCAATCATTTACCTTTACTGAATCCATAATGTCTTTTCCATATGCTTCAAATCTAATGTCAAATGCTACCCATCTTGCAGCAAATTCTACTTTCCAGGCTAATTTTCCAAGATCTTTTGTAATGTCTGCCTCTCCTTCATGACCACATCCTTTGATCATTTTTGAGCCAATCTCTGCATCATGACACAGATACTTTACCTTCTTTTCATCTGCAATGTATTTAGTAGCTTCTGCAGTGTAGAGACGATTACAATTTGTACAAACTGGAAAGTATGGGAGGTATTTTTGATATTTTTCTTGTCCTACAAGCTCTGAAATCTTATCTCCAATCTTTGTACTGTTTTGCAGGATTGTGTGAATTTGTTCTTGTAGTAATCCATTCTTGTAGGTGTCAACTGCTCTTCTAAATTCATATTTTATTCCAACTTTATCTAATCCATCTAAAAGAATACTGCTCATGTGCATGCCATATGAGTCGTGACATCCGTAGGGATCAGGAATTAACGATACCGGTTTTGCTAAATGCTCTTCTAGAGAATCTGGGAATCCTTCTGGAATTTTTCGTAAACCATCAAGATCATCTGAATATGCAATTAAATCTGATTTGTAACCAAAATTCTCAAGTGCTAGTTTAACACCGTAAGCTCTTACTGCATCACCTAAACTTCCAATGTGTGGCACTCCTGATGCACCAAGACCACTTTCTACTCTAATAATGTCTAAATTTCTCCCAAGGGATTTTTCACGTTCAAGAAGTTCTGAAGCTAGCTTGTCTATCCAAGTTCCCTTACCAATAATTTTTTGTTCTGACATTTTCACTAATTCAATGTCTTGGACATGTATGGCCCATATAACGAATACCCTAACTTTTGATAATATTCTCTTGTACCAACTGCACTGATTACTAGAATTTTCTTTGCATCAAACTCTTCTTTGGATATTTTCTCAGCTTCTCTCATCAGGTTTTTCCCTAATCCTGAATGCTGAATTTCATTTTCTTCTTTTTCTCCAAGCTTCAGTGATTTTCCATAGACGTGAATTTCTCTAACGATACAACTGTTTTTACCTACTTCATCTCTGTGAACCTTACTGCTTGGCTTTCTTAATCTCAAAAATCCATAAATTGACTCATTTTTGTCCTCATAAGACAGGAATGTTTCCTTTCCTCCTGAGGAATCATAATCAATTCTTTTTAGTTTCACATCATTTGGATCTGATTTTTTGTTTGATAGTCCTGCTTCCCTACATCTGATACACTTGCATGATAGTCCTTGTTTGGCTAAATTTTGGTGAACAATCTGTCTCAGATTTCCAGACTTTGGCCCTGCAATGATTTCATTTGGAGAAATCTCTCTTTGTATTCTCATTATTCTGACCCATTTTGGAACATTCTTTTTTACTTCTGTTAAAACTTTGATCATATCTTCATCTGAATATGGGATGTATTTTTCTTGTTTGTATTCTTCATACAACGGTGTGTTTTCAATAACCAATGATGGATAAATTTTCAGCATGTCAGGACGTAGTTGTGAATCTGCAAACAGTTTTTTGAAATCTGCAATATCTCCTTCTGGAGTCATTGTAGGTAATCCTGGCATCATATGTGCTACAATTTTGTAACCTACATCTTTTGAAATTTGAAATGATTCTATTACGTCATTGTAATTGTGTCCTCTGTTTACTATTTCATAAACTCGTTCTTGTAGTGATTGTACACCTATCTCTATTCTTGTAATTCCGTAGTTTAGCATTAAATCAACATGTTCTTTTTTACAATAATCTGGTTTTGTTTCAATTGTAAATCCTACATTTCTAATTGCAGCATGTTCATTATTTGACTTGGCCTCTTGCAAATCGTTTGAATCAATTCCATTTAATGCGTCATAACATGACTTGATAAAATTCTCTTGATAGTCTTTTGGCATGAAAAGAAAGGTTCCGCCAACGATTACTACTTCCATTTTGGATGGATCATGTCCGAAGGCAATTAATTTTTTAATTTTTGAAGTGATTTGTAATTTAGGATCAAACTCATTTTCAATTGCATTAAGCGATGATGGTTCTTTTCCTGTGTAACTATTTGGAGAATTGTATTCTATTCCACCTGGACAATATGTGCATCTTCCATGTGGACACGCATATGGCTTAGGCATTAATGCAACAACTGACACTCCTGAGGCTGTCTTTGCTGGCTTTCTTAGCAATACTTTTCTTAATTTGTTAAAATCTGATTCTTTTGCCATTGATAGGATTTCATAATTTCTAGGAATTCTTTCTAGGGCATATTTTGTGCAAATTTTTATAATTTCTTCTTTGACTTGCTTTTTGCTTGGCTCGTTAATTGTTAGAATATTCTGAGTAATTTCACTACATGCCTTTGACAATATGGGGTCTAGATTACTCATGGTTATTCATCTTGATTTGGACATAAATTCGTTAAATAATTTGGCTTATCTGCTGTCTATCTTTGCCTAATGGCTTTTCTTTTAGATTTAGTTATCTTTCTAGCTGGTTTTCTCTTTACCACCTTTTTCTTTGCAGCACTCTTTCTAGCTGGTTTTCTCTTTACCACCTTTTTCTTTGCAGCACTCTTTCTAGCTGGTTTTCTCTTTACCACCTTTTTCTTTGCAGCACTCTTTCTAGCTGGTTTTCTCTTTACCACCTTTTTCTTTGCAGCACTCTTTCTAGCTGGTTTTCTCTTTACCACCTTTTTCTTTGCAGCACTCTTTCTAGCTGGTTTTCTCTTTGCAGTATTTTTCTTTTTTGATTTTGTTTCCTTGCTTTCTCTGAGATTTTTTAATTTCTCAATCTCATCTTGAATTATTTTGATCTCTTCGCGAATGTATTTTTGAGGGTTTAGTTTTGAATAAACAAAGTCAACAATTTTCAAATAATCTGCTCCTTTATCTGTACGAACTAAAAATAATTCATTAGAATTTATTGGAATGCTGATAATTGCAGCTTTTTCAAATTCTGTAATTGCAGATCTTTCTTTTCCAATCTTATATGCCAAATTAGTATAGAGATCTCTTTTTTGTATAGAGTAATGAATCGACATTTTGACTTCATCGCCAACTAGTACTTGATCAACATTTTCTTTATGTCCTCCAGCTACAATTTCTCCCTTAACATTTACCACTCCTGCAAATTTCACTTGTGGGAACAGATTGAGAACTTGTTTTGTTAATTCGTTGTAATCAGCAGTCAATTTTTTCACCATCAAATTTTCTGTCAGAGAACATGCTTAATCATAATGAATTTTCTATATATTCTAAGAGTATGTGCTTGTCTGTTCTGGTTTTTACTCGATACTTTGCTCATTATTTCCAGACCTACTTTTTTGTTCTTTTCGGTATTCCATTTTTAACCATATTGGTGTGATAATGGTTGTAACTGCTACCATGATTACAATTGTGGAGTATACTTCAGAAGTAAGAATTCCTGCCGTTACTCCTACACCTGCAACTATCAATCCGACCTCTCCTCTAGAAATCATTCCAATTCCAACTCGCATTCCTTGTTGTTTACTTTTCAAAAATAGCATTGCTGGTAGTCCACAACCAAATAACTTTGTCACGATTGCAACTGCAATAATTATTCCACTTAGCATCAAAATGTTCAAATCTACTGCTCTTAGGTCTACCTGCGCACCGATAATTGCAAAGAATAAAGGTGCGAAAATTAATCCAATTTTTCCAATATAGTTTTCTACTTTTTCAAATACTTTGGTAGTAGATAATGCCATTCCTACTGCAAATGCTCCTACAATCGGTGATAGTCCTATGGAGCCTGCTAGAGCTGCCGCACCAAAAAACGACGCAGTCGCAATTCCTTCAACACTTCCCTTTGCTTTCCATAGTCTTGGTGTGATAATTTTTGGAATCACAACTACTGCCACTACAAGCATAATTGCAAAGAATCCTAATACTTGTAAAATCGTAATTACAATTTCGCTAATGTCTATGTTATCTACCCCTCCATCTGATCCTGCAATGGATGAAACTACTGATAACACTGCAATTGCTAAAATATCATCTACTACAGCTGCTCCTATGATGAGTCTTGCTTCCGGTGTTTTTATTTTGCCAAATTCACTTAGAACTTGAATTGATATTGCAATACTTGTAGCAGTTAGTGCTGTTGCAATAAGCATTGATTGTAATGCATCAAATCCAAACATTTGAAAAATTACAAGACCTGCAAAGAATGGAACTACTACTCCAAGTGTCCCAACAGTAAAAGATGCTTTTCCTCCTTTGAGAAATTCTTTGGGCGTCATCTCAAGTCCTGCCATAAACAAAATTACAATCGCTCCCATTTCTCCAAGTATTCTTATCTCATCGTTGATCTGAAGCAACTGTTTTCCGTCCACAACAAAAAATGCCCCCAATGCAAACGGTCCTACTATCATTCCAGCCAAAAGTTCTCCCAAAACAATTGGAAGTTTTAATCTAAGGAAGAGTTCTGCCATTAGTTTAGCTGCAAAAAGAAGAATTCCTATGCCGATAATTGTCTCAATTAAGTGCGTCTCTACCATTACTATCTTACTGATTTCTAGAAATCTATCATATAAGCTAAATTAGGTTGAAAATAATTTTGTTGTTGGTAAATTAAGCAGTTTAACTAAATGTTCTGAGCATAAAAAAGGATCAAAAATTTCTGATTTTAAAACATATTTAATATGATGATGGAAAAAATGACTAAGAGAAATTCACTGCAATTGCTCTTTCTTTTACTTTTTGTTCAACTGCATCTGAGATAATCCTATGTGTTTGCATCGCAACATCCAATGTTTGTTGAAAATCCATCAAGAGTTTCAGCGATACAAGCCTTTTTGCATACTTGATGTGATATGTGTCTGCGGGTGAAACTGTAGAATGGTTAAAAATTATTGCAGTTACAGAAGATGGTTGATGAAATTAATGCTATGATCTTCCCTACTATAACAAGTGACTTCATCAAATGTACTAGTTTTATCATCCAAATCTCAAAGTTTCTTTAGATTTTGAATTAATTCTTAAATCCTTGTTTTGGACTCAAGCAATTTTTATCGAATTTACAAAAACTCCTTTCTTGGAAATTATCTGTCCTATCTCTTGACTTGATATTTTGTGTTTTGTAAATATTGATTTGATTCTTGTTATCTGGTCTCTTGGTGCGACTACGCAGAATCCTACACCCATGTTAAATGTCTTGTACATCTCTTCAGGTTTTACTCCTTGCTCCTCAACTAATCCCATGATTGGCGGAATTTTTGGCAAAGTGTCAATTTTATATCCTATCTTTTTGAGGCGCAATAGTTTGGTAAATGCTCCTCCAGTTATGTGGGCAAGGCCGTTTACTTTGCACTTTTGAATTATTTCAAGTACTGGATTTGTATAGATTTCAGTAGGCTTTAGTAATGCATCGCCTATTGTTCCTACACCTTTGACTTTGTCTTTAATAGAATATTTTCCAAGGATTGCTTTTCTTGCAAGTGAGTATCCGTTTGAATGAATTCCTGTACTGTTTGCACCAATAATTACATCTCCTGATTTTATTTTATTTCCTAACACCAAATCTTTTTTCTCTACTAATCCTACAACCATTCCTGCCAAATCAAATGCAAATCCTTTTCCTTCAATTACATCTGGCATAATTGCAGTTTCTCCTCCAACTATTGGCATTGCAGATTTCTTTGCACCTGTCACTAATCCCTCTACAATTTTTTTAAATATTGTTACATCGTTTTTGTTTGCAGCAATATAGTCTACAAATGAAATTGGCGTTGCACCAATACAGATTATGTCATTAACATTCATTGCAACACAATCAATTCCTATAGTGTTGTATTTTTTCATCATATTTGCAATTACTACTTTGGTTCCAACACCATCTGTGTGTGTGGCCAAAAGTTTTCCGCCAGGAATCTCCACAATCCCTGCATAATGCCCAAACCCATGTGCTATCTTTGCTTTTTTCTGAAGCTTGTGAGTTGATGCAATTAATTTCCCGATTGCCTGCTGGCTTTGTTTGATTTTAGAAATGTCCACTCCTGCATTTTTGTAGGTTAGGGCCATAGTTTGATGCGTATTTGCTGTGAATAAAAGAATTTGCCTATGATTTCGATCACATGTACATTCCAGCTATCTCTTCTCTGTGCTCTACATATTTCTGAGATAACTCACTAAATTCTGAATGAATTCTATCTTTCTCTTCTTGGAGTTGCTTTGTATCTATATTCAAGTCATAGAATCGATTTATTGCCTCAATTAGAGTTGCCGCTGCTCCTGAATCAGGTGCTACTTTGTTTGCTTTTGCTAATAGGGTCACTCCTTTGATTTCTCTTACTAGACATTCATTTAGTATTCCTCCTGGAATTCCGGTAATGAATCCTTGAGGAATCATACTGATGTCTTTGTCTGCCATAGTTCTTACCAAATCTTCTTCGGCTGCACAATATGCTTTGTAGTCATGCTCTGTACTTGCAACACCATCTAAAATTACAATCTCTTTTGATCCTTTCTGTGCTGCCCAATCTAAAATTGATCCCACTAGGGAGTACAATCCTTCCATTCTCAAAGTTATTTCACAAATTATTGCACATACTGTTCCATCTTGATTTGCATAAAATCGAAATGGATGGCGCAATCTACCTCTCATGAAAACTGTTGATGGTGGTAGGTACCTTGATCTCATCACTGCTATTTGTCGCATTTCTAATTTTTCAATAATATGATTTATTGCAAGAGGGCCTACCAGACCTGCTCCTACAAATCCTGCAAAAATTATCGGACTGTTCAATTCTACTTTCTTTATCTCAAAGACTTCTGCTTCTGGAAATTCTTTCTGCACTGTTTACGTCGATTCGTTCTGTCTAATTACTTTTCTGCATAAACAGATTCAACATAGTTCGTCCTTTGTCTGTAATTGTATAGATCATGTTTGCACCTACTGCTTCTTTTTTGATAAAGTTGTAATCTACACATAGATGTAGATAATTTAGAAATGACTTTTTCATTCTGATTTTTGATTTTGAATACAAATCAGAAAACGTCATAGGGTTTCCTCTTAGTTGATATAGCAACTTTATCAAAGACAATGTGCTAAAATCTCGAGTTCTTGCTTTTACTGCATCAAGAACTTGCTCATCTCTTTGTATGATAAAATCTCCGAATTGGTCTGCCACTTCTAGTGGTACATATGTTAGTCTTGCTCTCATCATACCGTATTGTACGGTACATTACCTTATTAGTCTTTAACTTGAGCTTTGCTTGTCTTTCTAGCTGGTTTTTTTACACCTTGATCATGCCTATTTGCCCTCTTAATTCTAATACGATCTAGTTTTTGGCAATGATAACTACCATTTCTGATAAATAACCCCTTTTTTTGAAATTATTTGTGAAAAAGATAGAGGCAATAATTAAGAGAAAAACTTTCACCACAATTAAGACAAATCTGAATGTGCTAGGGACATATGTAATTGACAAACGAAATTTAGATGACAGTGATATTTATGATGAAGCCAAAGGTTCCCGCATTGGTTCTACTGGAATAAAATCAATACCCCTAGCAAAAATTGAGATTGTCGTATCTAACAAGGATGCCCGAAAAGTTGTCGAAATGATTTCCAAAAATTCTGGTCTTTCATCTGATCATGGAGGAAAAATCTTTGTTTCAGAAATGGAAGAAGTTGTAGATATGGAAACTCTAGATGCAAAACAAGATTTGGAAATTCTTACAGGAGAAAAAACAGAATCTATGCCATTGCCTAAACGAAGTAGGTTTGTTCCATTACAGAAATTCACTTTACATAAACTACAAACAGTTTATGAGTCAAACAAAGAAAAACTCAGAGATGATTATAGAATAAAATCTTTTAGTGATTTTGTAAATTACTGTATTGTAAAGTCACTTCCAACTTTAGAAAAGCAATTGAAAAATCCTACAGTTGTTTATGAAAATACTTTTGGCGACTTTTAGATATAAGGTCCAAACAAAGCAAGTCCTACCAAAGTCATACCAACTGCTGCAAGAATTAATTTTGCAATTGAAACTTTTGAGAGTTTCATAAAGCTAGACCAACAAGCAATGGTATTGTTATGACTCCGCACATTGCTGCTACTTTAAGATAATCTTTACGTTGAAATGGCTGCATCTTTTCTCTGCGAAATAATTTACTTTTGCGCAAATTCATGATGATTCTAAATTGTGTTTTCCCCTTCGTCACCGGTTGCAATATCTACTGCACGTAAAATTTGAGAAACAAAAATTTTTCCAACTCTTCCATTATCTTTGATGATGCCTATAACTTCATCTTCCATTGCATCTACAATTATTGCCTCAATTCTGTATTTGTCATTGAATTGAGGTGTGAAAATCTCACTTCCTTTTGATGCATGAATTTCCGGACCTGGTCTTTTTCCTCTGCCTCTAACTTTGGAGACTGTAAGGCCGCCAATACCGATCTTTTTTAATTCTTCACTTATTGCCATCACGTCATTTTCGCCAAGTATGACTTCGATTTTGAGCATTTAGTTATCATATTGTCCATTACACAAATATAATTTCTGATTTTGATGACTAAATGACTATCATTTGATAATCGATCTTAGTCATTGTTATTAGTTTTGAATTAAGTTTTTTCATAATGGTACTTGATTCTGGGGATACAGCGTGGATGCTAGTGGCTGGTAGTCTTGTACTTTTAATGATCCCTGCATTAGGTCTTTTTGAATCTGGACTTTTAAGAAAAAAGAATGCAGCATCCATTTTCATGCAGATCTTCTTTGGTCTTGCATTACTTAGTGTAATGTGGTTTGTATTTGGATTTAGTTTATCATTTGGTGATTCAACTATGGGCCTAGTTGGAAATATGGATTGGGTATTTCTTAAAGGGGTTCCATCAGATGGTCCATTAGAGCAATATGCTCCAACAATTCCTGGTGTCTTGTTTGTTAAATTCCAATTAATGTTTGCAGCAATTACTCCTCTGTTACTTACAGGAACGATTGCTGAAAGAATGAAGTTTAGCTCATTTATCATATTCATTGCTGCATGGTCTATGCTGATTTACTATCCCCTAGTCCACTGGGTTTGGGGTGGTGGTTGGTTATCTCAGCTAGGGGTAGTTGATTTTGCAGGGGGTATTGTTATTCACACAAGTGTGGGAATGGCAGCTCTTGCTGCAGCAATTGTACTTGGTAAGAGAAGACATTATGGTCCTGCCATTATGATCCCTCATAGTATTCCACTTGCAGTTCTTGGTTCTTCATTATTATGGCTAGGATGGTTTGGATTTAACGCGGGAAGTGCACTTTCAGCTTCTGGCGGTGTTGCAGGCAATACTGTAATTGTTACTCACATGGCTTCTTCAGTTTCTGCTTTAATTTGGGCTGGTCTTTCTTGGATTAGAACAGGAAAGCCATCAGTTGTTGCAACAATTAATGGTGCAATTGCAGGTCTTGCTGGAATTACACCTGCATCTGGATTTGTAAGTGCAGAACATGCATTTGTAATTGGTATTGCAATTGGTGTTATTTCATATTCTGGAGTCGTACTATTCAAAGAAAAATTAAAGATTGATGATGCACTTGATGTAAGCTCTGTTCACGGAGTTGCAGGAATTGTAGGTGCTCTTGCAATAGGACTCTTTGCAAGCACAGCGATTAATCCAGGCGGTGTTGATGGATTGCTATTTGGAAATCCAGATCAATTATGGATTCAAGCAGTAGGCGTTGGTGTTGCAGGTGCAATGGGCTTTGGTGGAACTTGGATAATTCTACAAGTGATGAAGCATCTAATTGGAATTAGGGTTTCCCCTGAAGTAGAAGATGTTGGTCTAGATATTAGTGAGCATGCAGAATCTGCTTATTCTGATGAAGAGGAATTCATGTTGGATATGGATACCTTTACAGAGGAATTACAGGAAAAGGATGAAATATTCCGAAAAAAGTAGAATTTCTGGTGTAGTATTATGGCAATAAATTATGATGAACTATCAAAAAAAGTGCTTGCTTTAGATTCACAGGTTAGATTTGCAGGTGTCGCAAATAGCAAAGGTGAGCTTGTATCTGGAGGACATAATGAAAATATTGAAGGGATGCTGTCAAGCGATGAGGTTAAAATGTCGATTCATTATGCACTACAAAAAAGAGAACTTTACACTAATTTGGCATACAAAATTGGAAAAGAAACATCTTCTATCACAGAATATGAAAAAGTCACAATGATTAGTGTCCCAATTAATTCTAATGAATTATTTATGATCAGCACTGAGCCAAGGGCAGATTATTTGAAGATAATTGATTATGTGCATTCTGTACTTGATTCTCCAAAAGACGCTTAATAGTGTTAATTTTAGAAATTTTCATTTTATTTTGAGCCTATAAATGATTTTTAAAATTAGCTTGAATTGTTAGAATTGTGAAATTATAGTAAATCATTGACTTTAAACCCCCATACTTGGAAATCCCATTGTGGATGTAGTAATCAATGCAGTGTTGACTATAGTTGGATTAGTCATGCTATGTTTTGGTGGAAATTGGTTAGTCAGTGGTGGTGTTGCAATTGCCAAAAAATTTAGAATTAGCAATCTTGTAATTGGAATGACTATAGTTGCATATGGTACTTCTACTCCTGAGCTTGCAGCAAGTGTTGCAGCAGCTGGTGAACACAGTGGAATAATTTTGGGAAATATTATTGGAAGCAACATTGCAAATGTTGGAATGGTTATAGGAATTGCAGCAATACTTGTTCCACTTGCAGTAAGTAAATCAGTTTTACGAAAAGAAATTCCAATAATGCTTGGTGTTTCTTTTCTATTGGTTTTGGTTTCAATTGATGGTGAAATCTCTGCATATGATGGAATTTTACTGCTTGCAGGATTAGGTGTTTTTGGATATTATACATTCAAGGATGCAATGAAGCATAGGGAAGAAAATAATGCAAGTTCTGAGAAAAGCAAAAATAACATCTATCTAAAATCTTTTGGGCTAATTGGGATAGGTGTTGTTCTTTTGTATGTTGGTGCAATTCTTACAGTTGATAATGCAGTCATATTAGCTCAAGAATTTGGTATGTCTGAAAAAATGATTGGTTTAACTGTAATCGCAATTGGAACATCCCTTCCAGAACTAATTACTTCATTAATTGCGATAAGAAAAGGACATGGGGATATCGGTGTTGGCAATATCATTGGAAGTAACATTTACAATATTTTGATGATAATGGGTATTGGTGCAGCACTTGGCGGCGTGATGGTTGCCCCTGATGTTTTCATTGATTATGCAATCATGATTGTCTTTAGTGTTTCATTGTTACTTGCTTTGAAAACTGGAATAATTAATCGCATCATGGGCGTTTACATTACTGTGGGTTATGCTGCGTATCTAATTTTCACATTTTTTAATTAATTTGGGCCTGAATTTCTCCTTTAGATTGATTTTACTGAAATATTTTCTGCCTTTATTGATGGTGTAATTGATGGTAGTGATGCCCATTGAATGACGTTTCTTTGATCACTTCCAATTTCTGAGATGTTTTTTAGCATTGTTGCAAGATTGTGAATTATTCTAACTGATTTTCCAGAGCTTTTAATTTTCCCATTCTTAATTATTTTTATGCCACTTCTTGCAGTACATGAAAAGTCTCCTTTGATTGGATTTACTGCATATGTATACCATAATCTTCCAACTAGTAATCCGTGTTTTGTATCTTTAATCATGTCTTCTTGAGAACTTTTTCCCGGATTAATTTTTAGATTGTGAGGTGATGAAATTGGAATTGGTTCTGAACTTTTTCCAATAGGGATTCCTAAACGTAATGCATTTCCCGAAGATTGCCCTCCTTCTTTATAACTATCAAAAAGATTTGAAAAAGTATTCTTAAAAATTCCATCTTCTATCAAACTTTGTTTCTTAGTTTCAATTCCTTCATCATCTACTGATTTTGTCCCTATTCCTTCTGAAGCATGAGGATCATCAATAAGATTGAATTGTTCTATTGCAATCTTTTTTTCAAAATTATTTGAGAAACAACTTTTCTTTTCTATGAATGTCTTAAAATTAAAATTTGATGCTACAACAAATGCTAATAACTCTCCCACTGAATATGGCTCAAAAATAATTGAATAGACATCAGAATCAATTTTTTGCGGGTTTATTGATTCTAAACACATTTTCTTTGCATCGGTTCCTATTTTTTCTGCTGAAAAATGTGATAATGTTCTGCAACTATCATGTCCGATTCCTGACACTGGCAGTGTTCCGAATTCTGATTCTGCATTAATTATTCCTGAAATGTATGTGGCCTTTTCTTTGAGGTTTAGTCCATTGGAATTTTCAAGTTCAAAATCATCTGTAACAATATTCAATGAGCCTGTAATCGTGGTTATTTTGTCGTTATTAGATGCATTTATCATAGATTCTGCGATATCCATTGCATGGGATCCTGAAATCTTTTCAAGTTTCTCATCATATGTGCCGTATATTTGTCGTGATTTTACTTTGAATGGTAGTCCTCCCCAAAATTCTCTTGGTTTGAGATTTGATAATATCTTTAGTGAATCATTTATTGCGGCTTCAATTTCATGTTGATTTGTAGTCTGAATTGATGCAATTTTTTTATTGTGAATTAGTCTAATGCCGTAACTCTCATCAAAGTTTTGTTTTGTTTCTGCAATTTCTGAATCTGTGATTCTTACAGTTGTAATCTTTTTTTTCAAAACAACTACTTCAGATTCATCTACTCCGATCTTCTTTGAATGATTCAATGCCTTTTCTAAGGCAGACATTTATTTCTCTCTTGGATTTTTGTATTTGAATTTGTTAATTTTAATTAATTCCACATAAGATCCAAATTGGGATGCATCTGATACTCTGTCTAGTTTCTCATCTATTTCTTCTTCTGTGTCAAACTTTTTTAGAATTTTGTAATTGGTATTTCTCTCTGCCGGTATTCTTCCAATTTCTTTTACCATTCTTCTGATTTCTTTTGGTCTTAATAATTGTCCATGCTCTGATCCTGCAGAAGTTGAAATGCTTTCATTGATGAGTGTGCCTCCAAAATCATTTGCGCCCCACATTAGTAGTAACTGAGACATTTTTTGTCCTTCTTTGACCCATGACATCTGTATATTGTCAATTGAATTGTTCAACATTATTCTTGCAACTGCATGTGTTAGCAAGACATCATTTCCACTTCCACCTTGTCTTATTCCTTCATGTAATTGGTGTTTGTACATTGGTGCTTCAGTATGAATGAAATTTAGAGGAACAAATTCAGTAAATCCACCCGTCTCTTTTTGTATCTCTCTTAATTTTGCAATATGGTCAACTCTTTGTTCTAGTGTTTCTAAATGTCCAAACATCATAGTTGATGTGGTATTAATTCCCATTCTGTGAGCATTTTTGATTATCTTTTCCCAGTTTTTCACACTTATTCTTCCTGGGGAAATTGTATCTCTTAGTTTTTGATCAAGAATCTCAGCTGATGTTCCTGGAAGTGTATCTACTCCTGCATCTTTCATTCTTTTTAGAAACTCATCAATTGAAATCTCTGATCTTGATGCCCCGTAAAGAATCTCTTCGGGAGAAAATCCGTGTATGTGTATGTCTGGAATCTCTTTTTTGATTTCCCTGCAAATATTCTCATAAAGATCCCCTTTCATGTCAGGTGGAAGTCCTGCTTGAATGCAGACCTCGGTTGCACCTAACTGATGTGCCTCTTTTGCCCTTCGTACTATTTCTTCAGTTGGAAGAAAATATCCTTCCACTTCTCGAAAATCTCTACTAAATGCACAAAATCCGCATTGTTTAATGCAGACATTTGTAAAATTGATGTTTCTATTAACCACGTATGATACAATGTCTCCTACTCTTCTTCTTCTAATTTCATCTGCAACCATACCTACTAGATGAAAATCAATTCCATTTGTTTTGTATAATGCTAATCCATCTTCAGCTGAAATTTCCTTGTCTGATAATGCACTGTTTAAAATTTCTGATATGAGTGGATCTGCATTTTTTAAAAGTGAATCTATGTTCATTGTCCTCTCCAATACTCCTCTTTTACCAATCCTTCCTCATTTTCAATTACTGCCATCTTGTCTCTTAACTCTTTACTAATAAAAGAAAAAAATTCTGGATATACTGGGAATCTACACTTTAATTCAAACCCTGCATCCTTGGAATCACTATCTATTTTGTTAATCTCGGGCCACACAAATTCTGGATTGACAAAATCAGGAGTAAGTGGTGATACTCCTCCCCAATCATTTATCCCAACTGATAGAAAGCTTTGATATGATTTGGGAGATAGGTTTGGAGGAATCTGTATGTTCATCTCAGGTATTATTATTCTTGATAATGCAACAATTGTTTTGAAATACTTTTCATCGACTGATGGTTCATTTTTCATAACTGTATCTGGCTTTGGTTGAAAGTTTTGTAAAATTACCTCTTGAATGTTTCCATATTTTCTATGTAGTTCTCTGATTGCTAAAATTGAATCAATTACTTCCTCAATAGTTTCTCCTATTCCCACAAGAATCCCTGTAGTCATTGGAATGCCAAGTTTTCCAGAGTTTTCTAACACTTGTAATCTTGCCTTTGGTCTTTTACTTGCTGCCAGATAGTGTGGCATTCCCCTCTCTGTTAGTCTTTCACTGATGTTTTCAAGCATAATTCCCATTGAAACATTTGTTTTTTTCATCTCCCTCATCTCTTCAAAATTAAGATTTCCTGCATTAGTGTGTGGGAATAGTCCTAATTCTAATGCTATCTCTGATGAATGAATTAGATATTCTACAGTTGTTTTGAATCCATTTTCTTTTAGCCAGTCACGTGCTTCTTGATATCTTTGTTCTGGTTGTTCTCCAGTAACAAAAAGTGTTTCAACACATCTGTATTTTTTTGCAAGTTGTAGTAATTCTAGAATTTGTTGTTTTGACATTAAAGATAGTTTTTTTGCTCCTGGTTCTGCTTTGTATGTGCAATAAGAACAAGTATCCTTACATAGATTAACAATGTTGAAAAATGCTTTTTTTGAAAATGTAACCGTATTTTTTTTGAATTTTTCTCTTAGATTTTGAGCTGCTGAAAAAAGCTCAGTAGGATCATTTCTAGCACTTTGATAAATTTCAGAAATATCTTCACGAGATATGGTTTTGTTCTCTAAAACTTTGTTTAAACTCTCAGAGTTTAAGACAAGCTTGTTCAACAGAATCATTCCTGACTAGAAGTATTTATTCTTGTGTTATGCTAATTTCAATTTGGTCTTTCTTCTAGAACAATTGTTACATTTGTTGTTCTGCCATCTCTTAAAATCTCTAAAACCATTTCATCTCCAATGGTTTTTGCCCGCTGAAGATGTATCAAAATATCATCAATTTTTCTAACTTCTTTTCCATCTACTGCTAGTATGATGTCTCCGCCAACGGCATAACTTAATCCATCGACTTCAATTGTTTTATTAGAACCAACCAGACCAGCTTTTGATGCAGGACTATCCTCTACTACTGTAACTACCATAAATCCTACTGCATCCTTTAACTCCAAAACTTTTGCCAAGTCTGGATCGATATCTCTTCCTGAAATTCCAATCCATGGGTGCTTGTATTCTCCTTTTTCAATAAGAATGGGTACAATTTTTGCGATCGTTTGTGAGGGTATTGCAAATCCAACTCCTGTAAATTCACCTGTAGCTGATTGGATTGCAGTGTTTATCCCAACTATTCCTCCTCGCATATTTAGCAATGGCCCACCAGAGTTTCCTGGATTAATTGCCGCATCAGTTTGAATTACATCTGGAATAGAATATCCATTACCTGATGGTAGTAATCTCCCTAACTGACTTACGATTCCTGATGTCATAGAGCCTGATAATCCAAATGGATTTCCAATTGCAGCTATTTGCTCTCCTACTTTGAGATTAGAAGAATCTCCAAGCGATAATGGATGCAAAAATTCCAAATCTGCATTAACCTTTACCACTGCCATATCTGTAAATTCGTCTGATCCTATAATTTCTGCATTATATGATCTTCCATCAAGAAATGTAATTACTACTTTGTTTGCACCATTTACAACATGTGCATTTGTAATAATATGTCCAATTTTATCAAAAACAAATCCAGAACCTACGCCATTAACAATATCTGCTGATTCACTTCTTTGTACGTTAACTCTAACTACTCCGGGTTCTGATTTTTCAAAAATCTCAATTAATGATAATTTTTTTGAATAAACAGGTGTTACTTCCCCAACTGTACTTGCTGAATTACCATTACTAACTATAATCTCAGGTTTTATTGATTCTGGAGGTGAAATGAATAACACTGTAAATAATACTAATACAATCGCTGCTCCCATTGCACTTCCGACAAGAATTCCTGATTTGTCCATGAGATTCTTAGTTCCCTGTTTTGTATCTAAAAGGCTTACTATATACTGATGGAACTTTGAGTATGGTCTTTCATGGAATAATTCCTACCTCTCCACATTATTGATTCATTTCTTTTTGCCTGTAATAGTCCACTTAGAAATCCTAGGACTACTACCAAACTACCTAATGGTGCAAACAACGCATGAATCAATCTTAGGTGTAGTCCAATCTTTGTCTCAATAATTGCTCCTGTATAGATTAATAGTGATGATACTGCTGCAGAAATACCGAGTATTTTTCCAGATACTTCTTCAACTGGCATGGATACTGATACTGCAAAAATTGGAAATGGCACAAATAACAAAAATGCTACAGCAACGAAAATTCCAATCGCAATTTTTCTATTTTGAAGGTATAATGGAATCATTAATCTTTTTAGAGCATTCCATAAAGTGCTTTTGTCTCTTGCCCATACTGCATCGATTAGATGATCGCCTCTTACCATCTTCATTTTATGTCCTGCTTCTTTGACTTTTTTACCCAAAGCCCCATCTTCAATAATTTCGTGTTTAACTCCTTCATGCATACCTACATTTTCATATGTTTCTTTTTTTAAAATGAAAAAACTACCAAAAAAGTAACCTGTTTTTTTTGCAGGATTGTTTACATTCAATGCAGAAAATCTACTATGCAAAAATGTAGAGATCATTGGGAGTGTAATTTTTGTCCAAAAATCAAATGTTATCATTTTGGGAATAGCAGACAATGCATCTAAATTAAATGAAATTAAATGTCCTACTGCCAATGATATTACATTTTGAACATGCTTTGTGTCTGCATCAGTGAATAGTAAAAGTTCCCCGGTTGCTTTTTTGTATCCTTCCATACATGCCCAATTTTTCCCCATCCATCCTTCTGGTTTAGGTCTTGCAATTACTGGAATTACTTTGGAATATTTTTCTGCATATTGAAAAATAATTTTTTGTGTATTGTCCTCTGATGAATCATCAATTGCTATTATTTCATAATCTTTGTAATCTTGATCAATTAACGAGTCTAGACATTTACTGATAAACTCTTCTTCATTTCTTGCTGGAAGAATTATTGATATTTTAGGACTAGACTCGGATGTATTTTCAAATTTGTCTAGATATGGTGTAAATCTAAATGAATCAACCATGGATTTGATAAGAAAAATCCACGCTCCACAAATTCCAATCAAAATTGCAGTTAATGAATAGTTGAAAATATCTAAAATCAATTCCATGAATTTATCGCTCTATCTCTTCTTTGATGCTCTGCATAGCTTGCTCTGTTCCACTTTTGATGTGGTTTTTAATCATACCTGTGAACATTCCCATCATTCCAGTTAGTTTTATGTCCCAAACTGTTCGGAGTATGGTTTTTTCCTCATTTGGTATGATTGTTACTATTTTTTCTCCATTGATGATGCCTTTTGTGAATTTGGCCTCTATTCTCTTTTTAGGTTCGAGTTTCACTTCTTGGAGACATTTTTGATCCCTGAATGCTATTGTGATTTCTCGTTTGATTGTATCTCCCTCTTTTGACAGGTTCTTGACTTTTTTTGTTCCCTTCCAAAATTTTGGTTCATTGTCAATATCTGAAACTATGTCCCAAACTTTGTCAACTGTGGCATTAATTTCTACTTCAACTTCTATTGTAGCCATGTACAAAATCATTTCTTCCGCATTAAATATATTAGATTCCAATTACATTGTAAATAGACTGTGATGGGCAACATGCCTAAAATCCGGAACAGTAACTCCAGTTCCAATGGCGTTTGCCATTCTTCCGTCACAGTCACTTAAAATTTGAAAAAAATGAAACCCACAAAATACATGCCAAAAATTGGAACATTAGACGGTGCTAGTTTTTGGAAGAATGCTTATGCTCATCAGCGTGGCAAATTGTTAAAAAAAGTAAATGTTCCTGAAGATCAAATCATTGGATTGGTTAACAAAAAGTACATGGAACTTCCTGCCGCTCTAAGATATGAAATTGAAACTAGTGGAATCGATAAAAAGGAATTACAGTAAATGCGAATTTATTTTAACAGGAAAAATTAGGGTTTATCATGTCAAATGTTTCATATGATGATTTTGCAAAACTAGACATTAGAGTTGCAAAAATTATTTCAACTGAACCTATTGAAGGTAAATCTAAAATCATCAAAGGCTTAATTGATTTGGGAAATGATGATAAACGGGATGTCATAATTGGCGGTGCTCAATATTACCAACCTGAAGATATTGTAGGAAAGACTGTAATTGTAATTGCAAATCTAGAACCAAAAAAGATGGCAGGTGTTGAATCAAATGCCATGCTGTTAGCAGCAGATGTTGATGACAAACCATTTTGGTTGACAGTAAATGAAGATGTCCCATTGGGCAGTCCGATAATGTAATTTTTTAATTTTTGAAAGAGAGTCCAAGTTACATCTCTCCCATATTTTCAAAGTAGGTTCTTTGGGAACCCTTTTTTCAGAATTGGATGACTATTGTTTCAAAATTTGTATAAAAGGATAATTGTGTTTATATGTGAATTATAATAATTAATGAAAATAGATTAGATTTATGACTAATCATAAATCATTAGGTTTTTTTCTTCTAGTAATGCGTGTAAGTTATTAACAGATCTGTAAACATCTGGTTCTTGCTTTGCTCCTGTACAGACAAGTTTTCCTGATGAAAATAACAAAATTACTGTCTTAGGATCTAGCATTCTGTGAATAAGTCCTGGGAATTGTTCTGGCTCGTACATGCTTCTAGGTAACGTTCTGGCTGCTTGCTCTAAATGGATTTTTCCACCTAGATTAATTGATGCTACAATGTTTTGAATTTGTACTGTTGCATCTTTTTTTACTTTAATTCCTCCTTTTCGAAGTTTTTGTACCACTGTCTTTACTGCTTTTCTTGCCATCTCTTCAGATTTGGAACCAGTACATACCATTTTACCTGAAGTGAAAATCAATGTCGCCGTCTTTGGTGTCTTTAATCTAAAAACTAGACCTGGAAATTGATCCGGATGATATTCTACATCTGGAAATGTTTTAGTGATCTCATTCAAGTCCATCTTCTGGTCCACAGAAGCTGAGGCAACAACGTTTTCCACGCTTACAATTGGTTTTGTTTGTGGCATATTCAGCTTTTTTGTATTTGAACTATAATAAAAGCACTCGCCAATTTTTTGGTCTCTATGGCCATTTTTTTCTAATTTTTGGTATTCCTTTTAGTCTTGGACGAATGATTTAATTTAGATTTACCGATCGATGAGTTTAGTGAATTTTACAAGTTTTGATTTTGATCAGCTTTTTGCAATGGGTGATGACACAAATCCATTGATGATGCTAGTTTGGATTCTTCCAATTTTCTTTTTTGTGTTTTATGGACAACGAATTCAACTCTATGTTACTTCAGGTGAAATCAAAAAAGGAATTAGCAAGCTTGATGGTTTTAGAAATGAATCTCGAGATGAATTAATTAATTATGTGAAGAATAATTTGAAACCCGTTGATGACCCAGTTCAAAAAATTGACCGCTTTATAGATTATTTTACAATAATGCCTGTTGATATGGACCCTAATGGAATTGTTGACAAAGTCAGACACATTGTTAGGTCTAGAGAAGACTATACCCGAGAACATGTAAGGTCTATTTCTCCTCAAATGAGTGATATTGAATTGACCAAAGTTCAAACTTTACTTGAAATTGCATCCTCATTACAAATGATTTACAAAATAATTAATCACATGTATCTTACTGCAAAAAAACAAAATAACTATCCATTGATTTTACCCTTACAGATGATTCTTCCTTTTATTATGGAGCAATCCGAGGCAATGAAAGAAGCAATTCCTGTATTTAAAAAAGGACAACCTGTAGGTGATGGAATTGGTCCCATGGTTGTTGGAAAAATGATGTTGAAGAATCAAAAAGAAACAGTTGCATTTCAAACTGTTCTTGTAAAATCTGAATTTGAGGGTAGAAAACTATTTCTCTTAAAAGCTGAAGGTCCAGGATCCACTGTTGGAAGACCAGCTGATGGTTTAGAAAAAATTGTTTCTGAAAATAAAATTGATGCAATAATTATGGTTGATGCTGCATTAAAGATGGAAGGCGAAGATTCCGCAGCTGTGGCACGAGGATTTGGTGCTGCAATTGGTGGGATTGGAACTGAAAAATTCGAAATCGAAGCAATTGCAACATCTAAAAACATTCCAATATTTTCAATAGTTGTTAAACAATCAGTTAAAGAGGCAATTACATTGATGACAAAAGAAATTGCAGATAAGGCTGATGATGTACGCACTCAAGTTTATGAAATGATTCAAGAAAACACTACTCAAGGTCAATCCATTGCTATAATTGGTGTAGGCAATACTGCTGGGGTGCCACAATAATGTTCTCAAAGAAAAAAATCACTCTAGAATATACTGTTGAAAAATGTTCTAAATGTGGAATGCAAAGAAAAAGAAAATTTTCTCAAGGTGATGTCTTGTTTGCTGAATGCTCAAAATGTGATTCCTGTGATGGAATGAGTTTCATTGAGAAAGTTTTTGGTGAAACTCTAGAACAATAATTCTGAATCACTCTGTTCTGAATTTTAAATTACACGATGGGCAAAACCATGATATTGACTCTCCTTGTTCTTTGAACATAAATCCCCCACATTTAGGACATGGTCTTACCTCTTCACTCAATTTACTTTATGGCGTTCATGGATTTTTTGTAGTTACTGTAACTCCGTCTTCTAATGGAATGAATGTGTGTTCTGCCTGAGCAACTCTTTGCTCATTTACTTCAATTAGAACTGGATATGCCTGGACTGCTTTCTTTTTTATTAAAATATCTAGTAATTCCCTTGCTTGTTTTTCCTCCCATTCTTTTGTAATCCATCTCAATGCAAATGGCAACATGTTAAATTCCTCCCAGATAAAATCAAGTAGTCTGTCCGCTTCTGCATCTTTTGTTTTCTTACGAGAATTTATTGCAAAAATATTTTTAATCTGTCCATTTCTGACAAATCCTCCTCCCTGTTCTGTGGTGACAAATGGTTCACATGCATATGCAGAATTCTCTGAAAGTGAAAATCCTCCAATTGACCAAATATTTGGAATGGATTTTCCTGCATGAATGGTATATTGCTCTAATGAATGCCCGCTAAGATTTGCAATTGGTTTGTATCCTCTTTGCTTAATCGTGGTTTCAATTGTACGTCCGATGTCACTTGCTTTTACTCCTGCTTTTATCATGGACATTGCTTTTCCTAAAGCTTCTTCTGCAGCTTGGACTAATCCATCAAATTGCGCATCATAGCAAACAGTTACTGCAGTATCTGCAATGTATCCATTAATTTGAGCACCAAGATCAATTTTTACCATATCTGTATCCTTGATTGTAATTGGATCATCAGGTTCTGCAGTATAGTGTGCTGCAATTTCATTAATACTGGCGTTTACTGGAAATGCACATTTTGCTCCTCTTTTTTTGATTTCACCTTCAACTTCTTCACAAATATCATACACTGATTTTCCAATCCAGTCTTTTACTCTGACTCTTTCTCTTACTTCTGCAGCAATTTTTCCTGCTTTGAGATATTCTTCTAATTGCACATTTTTGTTCATTAAATTACCTTTAAAATGATTATCTCAAGTAATGTATCTGGAAAATGGATAGAGTTTGATGTTGCCGAAGATATTATGGTCTTTTGATGGCGCTCCAAACTATGGTTGGATCATCATGAAAAGTGATGGGAATTCTTCTGGTAGAATCAACATCGCCAAACGAGAGACACATGCAAACATTCCTCAGTTGGAACTAACTTTCACATAAAACAATCTCTTTTTTCTTATTTCTCTTTATTCAAAATCCATTTCCTATGTGTGAACTTGTTAAATTTGGGAATGATTTTTACATTCAATTTTCATATCTGTGAAGCTTAAATTGGGCGACTTTTAGGATTTACTGGGATTGTGGTCTAGCTTGGTATGATTCTGCGTTTGGGACGCAGAGATCGAGTGTTCAAATCACTCCAATCCCACCACTAATCATTATCTTATTATCAAATCAATCCCCAGTTTAGTTGCCGAGCAATGAGGAAGAGTTAGAGAATTGACTTTGAAATGAAGTAAACTAATTGGCTCTGAGCTCCGGCATGTTTTTATGACTTTTTTGAGGTGTTATTTTAATTGAAATTTGAGAGACGTGATATCCTGCTGATTGTAGGGCTTTTGCTTTTTATGATAGGCCTGATCCCCTTTATGGCACCCGTATATGCTGCTATTATTGTAATTATCATGTATTTTGGAATCAAGGTGTATGTGGGAAAAAGAAAACAATCAATTCAAAAAGATGTGGGTGAAGGAATCTGTATGGAATGCGGCTCACGAGTTTTTAATAAAAAATGCCCAAATTGTGACTGTGCTAAAGAATAATTCCTACGTATGCCTTAATACTGAAAAATTGCAAAAATATTCATGTCTTTAAGATATGTACCTTTAACAACAAGCTCGGTCTGAAAAGTCAGGCTTTTAATCCTTTTATGATGATTTCACTTAATGTCCTTCTTCTTGTTAAAGAAAAAACGACTCAGAACATGGGGTGAAAAACTTGCCCGTATTTTTAATAAAATATGATTGGTTAGTTACAAAATTTGAATTGGCATCAACTTAGTCAGTATGTTTTTTACCATCCCTATATTTTCCACTGTCTATGTCTTCAAAGACAAATTCGATGGATGCAGTATAATCATAGGGATTTACTATATTGTCCCCAAGTGATATTGCTTTTCCAACTGAGTCATATGCAATGCCATGTTTATCTCCATATGGTTTAGCAAATGCAGGATTAATAACAAAAATTAAACTTGCAAATACAATTATTCCCAACAGAAATTTGGAATTCATCGCAACCATACTCATTCTGAAACGTTTTAGTTTTGTCTTTTAAACATGTCTGGGTTTCATACTATATGACTTACATAGAATAGTAAAAGTCATCAGCATCACAAATTCGATTTATTTTTAGAAGTCAGATCGATTATCCTTTTTGCGGAATAGAATTGTCTTGGTCAGGAATAATCAATCGCTAATGTTGGCTATAGTTCATCCTCAAATCTGAAATCTAAATTTTTAGAATATCATGTCAATAAAGAATCAATATTTTTTCATTATTTTATGGACACCAAATCTCAACAGATTCATGTCCATGTAAGAATAAAATTTACGTATAATCATTTAGATCTGTTGAGGTTTAGAAAAACAATAAATGATTGACTTTGATTTAAGATATAGTACAAGGGCCTCCTAGAAATCATCAAGATTTCACTCATTTGTAGATCAGAACAGATCCTTCTGATCCATTTAAAATGACAATATCTTTAAAACATTATAAATTAATCATAATTTAACATTGTGCTGTAAACATAGATACTTGATATCATGTAATATGAAAATAATAAATACTATTACTTTCTATAGGTGGCATGCCAAATCCAGGACAAGAACTTTCTAGTATAGATTTTGAATCAATGTTAGGTGGACCATTAGTTGCAGTAGTTAAAGCACAAGCACAAGCAGCCATGTCAAGTGTAAATTTTATTAAAGAAGTAGGTTTCAAAAAGAAACCAGCAGATCAACAAGATTCTGAATCTTTTGAAACAGAAGAACCAATTTATGTCAAATTCAAATATTGGAAGGAAACAAAACCATATGAACCAGCAGTACCTGCAAATCCTGGAGATTCAGCTGCTTCCCCACCAATTCCATCTTCCCCCCTAATACCAGCTTCACCTGCAGAATACCAGCAACACGATTTAGAGGTTCCAATTCTTACTATGCTTCCAATCCCATTCATTCGGATGGAAGAAACCACAATTGATTTTAATGCAAAAATAAACTCGGTTGAATATCAATCTACAGATACAAATTTCAAAATCAATGCCTCTCTTGAAGCAAAAGCAGGATGGCTTTGGGGATCTGCCAAACTAAAAGTTTCTACCTCATATCAACGCAAAACATCTCAGGGCAGTGAAGTGAATAGAACTTATTCAATGGCAGTACATATCAAAGCAGTTCAAGATGAAATGCCAGCCGGAATGGAAAGAATACTTGGTATTTTAGAGGATGGAATAAGAGCAACTCCAAATAATGTCACTGCTTAAAACTGACTAAAATGTGATATTTTTGTTTAGATATGGTTAACCTAAATGAAGTAATAGCAACTATTCTCAGTGATTTGGCACTTGCACGTGTACAGGCAGATATCGAATCAATAAAAATTGCAGAGACATACGCTAATGATCCCCTTCTCAAGAATTTATCCATACCAAGAATGAGATTAAGAAGTGTTTCAATATCATTACCTGTTGCCATTGACAAAGTTGATGAGAGGAAAATTGCAGAATCAAAAAAACCAATCAGTAGAAATGAGTTACTTCAGGTTACACAAAATTCTTTTGAAAATACTATATCTAAAAGAAAATTATCGATGTCTAGAAATGATTCGGATAAAATAAAAAAATCCCTCGGAAGAAAAATTATACTAGTTGAAAAAGAACTGCCATGGATTATGAATGATGCAGTCACATTATCAAATGTCATATCTAATGAAGTTGGAAATAAATTAGAAGATGTAAGGGTGGCAGAAGGTAAAAAACTAACTAGTGTAGAATTGAGAGAAACAATTGATGAGATTAAATTAGATTTGAAGAGAGGAATTTCAAATCTACGAAGACCTCCCAATTTAGAAGTGTCTGTAAATACCGGGGAGTTAAAAAATATGTCGCCAAAAGAGACTCTTGCGGGTTTTAATTTAACCATAGATGAAGATGGAATGGAATGGTCTACGTGGGAATCAAATTCGGGTGTTGTAAAAAAACAATTGGTGCCTGAATAATGTTAAAAATTAATTATCGTACATATGAAAAACTTGTTTTGGTTTCAAATCAAGTACCACAACTTGTAGATTTGTATGAACAAAGAAATGGTATATTTACAGAATCTGTAAAATTATGGCTAAAAAATGTAGAAAAAATTTTCAAAGAAGCCAAATCAACTAAAGCCTCTGAGTTTTCAACATTAAGACTGATGATTTTATCGGGTGAGAGAGGGGTAATAAAAAATGACTCTAGTTCAGGACATATTTCTAAGAGAAAATTCGTTGATGGGCTAGGTATTCAGGCATTAACCCAAAGTCAAAATAATCTTCAACCTATTCTTAGTAGATCTGAAGAAGAATTTTCTCAATACAAACAATTAATTCGAAAGATGTTTGCAGTAGCATCGGATTCGGAATTTATTGATAAAATTCCTAAACATTTTACTACTTTTGATATTTCATTTTTTTGGAAAAATTTTCTTTCTGATCCTATCACATCTAGCTGGGCTTCTAGAATTCTTGAATCTGCAAGTTATTCAGATACAATTATTTTGGTTAACGAAGTTTTAGATGAATTAAGAAAGGAACAAAAGCAAATGATGATGAAAAAATAAAATTTGATGTTTGAAAAATTTAAAATTTTGAATCTCAATCCAGATGTTTGTTTAGAATTAAGATTCAACCCACAACAAATATGATCGTTGAATAAAGTTATGATAAAAATCTGACGCTAAATGATCAAATCTCAACAGATTTGAATTGTATGGACCGTTGAGGGTTTGAATTCTGGTTTTCATTTTTTCTAAATGAAATCGTCTTAAAATATTCTGCCGAAATTAATTGATTGTAGTAATTTTATCAAATGTTGTCAAGATGTGGCTTGGGATAGTTAGAAAATCATACTCCAGATTGAGATAATGAACTATTTGAGATCAAGAAAGGACAAAAACTATTGTGTGAGGCTATTCAATTCAATGGCAAGTTTCTTTCTGTTTATTGTGTCTATAATTTTTCTTCTTTATTTAGAACAATGACATTTTCTAGTTTATTTTTCAAAGGTGTATCTATCATGTGTCCTATACTGTCTTCATCTTTGCACATGACAGAATGTCCCAGTAATACTTGGGATGTATCATATTTTCATCTCAATTACTTGAATTATCTGGAAAATAGTTTTGCGAAAAAGGATTTCTTTTTTACATATGTGGGAATCTTTTCTGTTTTTGTATTTTGTTTACTAATAATTTCGTCAAGAACTTCATCTGAAATTAGGGTTTTGTGACTACTTTCTTTTGGTTTTGTCGTTTTGACTGTATTTCCTTGCAATCTGCGTATTCTATGTTCAAGTTGCTCAGTCATAGATTCTAAAAATACCCTATCTGTTTTGTAAAGCGGTCTGTTTTTTTCTATACATTCTAAAATAAATCTTAATCTACCTTCATCCCCCATTCCTGAATTAAGAAGATCAGTTGCCATTGTCTTATAATCTAATTTCAATTTTTTATTTGGTTAAAAATTTACTAATAACTCTTTCATTTTTGTATGTGCTTTACAGAAATATATCCTTGAAATTAAAATATATGTTGACGTAGAAAATCCACAATAATTAAATTATAAAACAATCAAAATTAAATTGACTATGCAAACCCTAGGAGAGGTTCGCGAGCTTTTAGGTAAGGCATTGTCATTTAGGGTTCTGTCGGGTTATCGAGACCCATACTTTGACACATCGACTATCTGGATTACCACATCATCATAATTTGATGTGTTGGGTTCCGACATCCGTGAAAAAAGTTCACTTGTCGCTTCACCTGTATCCACTCTAGGATGGGTAAACCTAGCCCACCCCTTGTAGGCAATGTTCAATGACGCTACAATGTCCCTGTCCATTGATTTCCTACAATTATTGCACCATAGTTTTCGCCTGTGTTCCTTGTCATCTTGGATTTTTTTTCGCATACTGGACAAAGTTTGCTGGAATTCCTTCCCACTTACTCTTATGGAATGTGAGCGGGAAAACTCAACCCTTTAGGGTTGGGATGAAAGCGAACACACCACAACTCAAAACAAAACACAATCAAATATTCAAATACAAGATGCGTGTAAGAAAACCAATGACATATGATACCACAGGAACTGTGGGAATCATCAAAATACAAACGCCTGAGTCTGAAAAGACAGTCCCCGACCAAGGGATGTGAGAGCCACAACCACAAATGTCTGCGAAAGCAACTTTGAGGCTCGATGAAGCAGGAAGCCACGATGCTTTAGCGAGTGGTAGTTCACGTGGTTACAAAATTAAGAATATAGGCTAAGCATCTACTGACTTCTTAGACCTATCTTTAGAATTAATCCAATTTTGTAATATCGATAAGGACAAGATTATCTTCAAAACATCATCTTGAATTCAAAAAAAAACTTGATCTACCCGAGTCAGTTACGAACTAAGACTATTGTTTCTTAAAATGGAGATATTTTTGATGATTTTGAATAAAGGATCATTCCTACGTTGTCTCTAAATACCAAAAAGTTGTAAATTACGCATGATAAAGCCGCAAAAAGTCAGATATTTGAGGTCAACTTTAACAACAAGCTCAACTTTTCCTCAATTTCATTCTAAAAAGAGTCCTATATTCAATCAAATCAGGAAACAACAATGAATCGTAATCTATCTTTAGTGTTATCTTTGGTACTTCTTGCAGGAATAATAGCTCCAGTATATGCACAAACAAACACCAACCATGTTGTAATTAATGAAGTTGAAATCAATCCACCTGGAAATGATGCTTCATCTGTATCTGAGTGGATAGAGCTTTACAATCCTACAGAATCAAATGTTGATTTAGGCGGATGGAAAATTGCATCAACTACAGTTCTCAAAAAAACTATGACGATACCTGCTGGAACTATAATTAAACCTGGACAATTCTTGACATATTCTTATCAGAGTCTCTGGTTTACAGATTCTAATGAATCAGTTGAATTAAGAGATAATACTGGAGTTGTAATTGATAAAACTCCTGCAATAGCAGACATCAATAATGACTTTAAATCTTGGCAGAGAATCTATGATGGTTTTGATTTCGACATTTCAAGTGATTGGAAATTTGTAACATCTACTGCAGGTTCATCAAATGGAAAACTTGTAGAGACAAAAAAATCCGATGAACTAACCGTTACCATTTCTTCAGAAAAACAATCATATCTTTTTGGTGAGACTGCCATTCTAAAAGGAAATATTTCAAAAGAGGTGTTTATTACAAAACCCTTTTTTAAACCTGAACAGATAGTTGTAAATATTTCTGGTCCCAACTTTAGCAAAATTGTAACTCTGTATCCCGATCTTAATCTCAATTTTAAAACGACACTTAATCTACAACAAGTACTTGGAATAAATCAAGGAAGTTATGATGTGTCTGTTAGTTATGCTGGTGCAACTGCAAATACTAATTTTTCTGTAGGATCTGAATTAATTAAACAAGTAGAAAAAGAAGACGGCTCTATTACTGTTCTTACAGACAAGTCTCAGTATCTTCCAGGACAAACAGTTTCAATTTCAGGACTAGCATCAAAGATTATCCCATTTGAAGGAATGAAATTGACTGTAAAGGATTCTGATGGTAAAGTGATATCTGGTGGAACTCTATATCCAACAAAAGATAAATTCACAACTAATGTGTTCTTAACAACTGTAAATCCTAGTTATGGCACTTATGAAATTAATGCAGAATACTCTGACAAGTCGGCATCAACTACTTTTGAAGTAATCAAAGATATCAAAGAAGATGTACCCATTTCATTATGGACTGACAAAGAAGTGTATGGACTTGGAGATATCGTAAACATTTCTGGAAGATTAAATCAAAATTGGGTGGGAACACTTGATTTGGAGATAATTCAATCAAAGAGTTTGTCTTTAGGTACTAGTAGTCAATCTGGCGGTGGTTCTAGTTTTAAAATATTAGATTCAGTAAAAGTTGACGGTGATGGAAAATTCAAATATTCTTTTACTATTCCTACATCTGATTCTCGATTAGGTAATTACTGGATAAAAGTTGCCAAAGATGTCGGATCTGCTACAAAATTCATCAAAGCAGTTGAAAATCCTGAAACATATGTCGCATCTACTGATCCTTTGGTGGTTACCACTAACAAATCAAATTATGATTTCAGTCTTGATAAAAAACTCATCATTAGCGGTCAAATATTTACTCCTAAAGCAAGAACAAGTTTTGAAGTACCAACTGTAAAAATTTCAATTTTAACTGAAGATGGTAAACCACTTCAAATCATTGGTTCAACTGATGCTGGCAAATTATCTACAAGTGGAGTTTCAGTAGGCTATGACTTTACTGCAATCCCTGAATCTTCTGGATTGTTTTCTACTGAAATTGGTTTGGAACGACTCATATTTTCTGAAGGAAAATATTTGATCAAAGCACAATACGAAGGACGCTCATCCAGTACAACTTTTGAAATAAGTGATCTACTTAATCTAGGAGATACCAGCATTAATGCTTCTTTAGACAAGTCAGTGTATGGTTTAGGTGAAACAATAAAACTAACTGGAATTTATTCTGCTCAAACAACTGATTCTCAAGGCGTAGAATTAACCCTTCACAAGCCTAACGGTAATATTGATAAATATGGCACAAACATTGATGGTGGATTTTTTTCATGGGAATGGAAAACACCTGTTAAACAAAGCGTCAATTTAATTGGAAATGAGCGCTCAAAGGCCACTTCTAATTTGGGTATCTATAGACTAAATGTGGCAACTGGTGATTTTAACACTGATATTCTTTTCAAAGTCTCTCTGAATCCTGAAGATGATGAACTAATTGTTCCACCGTTATTTGTTTCATCATCAAAGTCATTATACAAAGCTGGCGAGAAACTTTTGGTTGAAGGAACTGTGAATAAATATTCTAAAGGTTCTGATGGAGCTGGAACCCCACAACGCGTAACAATTAAAATTATTGATGGTACATTCCCATATGCTCAGATTTATGAATCTGCTGTTTATCCTGACCAAGGAGGTGCATTTCAAAGTACTTTTGAAATGCCGGTAACTATATTTTCTGAAGGACAGTACAAAGTAAAAGCAATCTACAAAGGTATTCAAACTGAAAATACTTTCAGCGTTGCAAATGACTTTACTTTCGGTTTGGATGGCCCAGTTGCCTTATTGATATCTACTGATAAATCTGAATATTATCCCGGTGATGTTGTCGTTATCTCGGGAAAGCCAAACAAGTTGATTTATCTTGAAGCGTTTGATGTAAGTGTCGTGAAAAAAACTGGTTCTGAAATTACATGTGGTTCATTTATTTGCGGTAAAAACACCGGGCCTGTGACAACAATTCGGCCTAGTCCCTCAGGTTCGTTTTCTCACCAATTTGTAATTCCTAATTCTATGTCTTCGATTGGTTTGTATCAAGTAACCGTCGATGCAGATTTTGAAACTAAATCAATTCAATTTAATGTAGTTGAAAAACCACCAACTCCAAAATTAGATACAGTAATTGAAAAAGAAAACAGAATCTCTGATAAAATAATTTCGGTGTTGACTGAGCAAAAAACTGTCGATGATGTCTTAGTTTCCCCTCGAGTCCTTTCAGGCTCTTTGATTACTCCTACAAGAGGAGATGAATCTTCGGTGAACCTCAAAGTTTCATCTGCGTCTGGAATCTGCATAATTGGTCAAGAACCTGAATGTCTAGTCAGCGAATCCACTAGAAAACCTGGGCAAATTTATGATGTAGTTGAAGTTGATGGAATGTCAGTTAATATACGATATAGTGGCTCTGACGTTCGATTAGAGAAATTCAGCATATTACCTGAATCTTCGGATGCATTTTTGCCTGATACAAATTGGAATGTTGAAATTATTAAAGATGAACAAGTTTCACGATTCTACTACAAAGTAACATACAAAGCACTAGAGTAAATTCAAAATACTCTACATTTTATTATTGATTACAGTGAAATTACAAGTTTTAATGTTTTATCAAGATGATCCAAAAAAATGCACAGCTGCTAAAATGGTGAAATTTGGTCTTGCCCAAAATATAAAAAAAATCGGAACTAAAGGGTTGGTATTAGATCCTTTTTCTGAAAAGACTTTACTTCCTAAAGATAAATTTTTGATAAATTCAGTTGTGGGTATTGATTGCTCTTGGAATCTTGCAGGCCAAGCATTCTCAAAAAAATTTAATGGGGTTAAAAGAAAACTTCCACCTTTACTTGCAGGTAACCCTGTAAATTATTCTAAACTCAACAAACTTACTACTGTTGAAGCATTGTCTGCATCATTGATGATTCTGGGTTATGAAGAACAAGGTTTAGAATTGCTTGACAAATTCAAATGGGGTCATACATTTTACGAATTAAATCAAAATCTCTTTGAAGAATATTCAAAACTTGAAAACGAGGGGCAAATAGACTTGATTCTAAAAGATTATGGTTTGGTATGATGTCTCTTCTTTAAAATAATTATGACTCCAATAATAATTCCTACTGGAATTACCCAAAACCAAAAATCTGGTTCATTTTCTGAAAAATCCATGTCCCTAGCAACACTTGTTGGTAGTTCTTCCTTCTTTTCTGTTACGATAAAACTTGATTCATAAAAGTCTGGTTTTAACACTGAATTTGAAATTGCAAATACTTTGATGTTGTTTGCCCCAATCCCCAAATCTTTTGTAATCTCAGAAGGAACCATGATTGAAATGTTATTTTTATCTAATTTGAGAGTTTTTGATGATATCATCTTTCCATCACTATTTGTTAAAAAGTAAAGTATTTCGTCTGAATCTTCTGTCTCTACAACTACTTTTAGTACAGCTCCTCTCTGTAAGGTGCTTTTCATATCTATTTTCTTAATTTCTGGAAATTTTGCTTGTTCAAATTGTTTCCATTTTCCTATTTTGAATGGATATGAATCATCACTGAATTCTCTAACTGTAATTGTTCTTGATTCTGGAGAATATGACTCAAGATAAAATGGGCCATTACTAATTACTGCATGATTGTTCGTTTCAATCCATTTAATTGATGCATCATATCTGTTCTGAAAATATTTTGAATCATAACTGCCTTTTAGTGCCTTAGGAATGTAGTCTGTACCTTTGAATTCTTGCAAATAATTTTTGATGGTATTTGCATCATTTGGAATAATTAGTGATAACCAGTTTACATTTTTGCTTGTAGCCCCTGATCTTGAAAATGATGCTTTTCCATCAATCACTGCTTTCTCCATAGCCACTGAAATTTCCCATGGCATGGAATTCCAAAGCAATGCCCATTCTGCAATTTCCCCTTCATCAAAATGCCAATAATCTACATACACTTCAATTGTATCTTCATCAATTGGGTTCACTCCGATTATTGTTTGAATGCTCTGAGCAGCTCTTGGAGTAAATTCCGTATCAAAAGTTCTATCATTATCATCCGTTTGTGTTCCCCACTCTATTGTAAAATACAATGAGTGAAGAATATCATTCATGTCCATTTTTTGTCCATTATGCCAATTACTAAATTCAAAATCAAATGTTACCTTGCTTGTTGCCTGTGAATCTGGTTTTACATTGATCCATTTCTGTAATACTGGACTCCATATTCTTGATTCTATTGGAATGTCAAGTTTATCGTTAGGTCCTGCTGTTTCAACTTTCCAATTTGCTCTAACCGGAATTGTCTCACCTGTGAATGGATGTTTGAATGTTCCAGGATCTGATATGATTCCCCAAATATGTCTACTATAACTATCAGTTAATCCCATGATTGGATTCCATGCTCCTTGATAGATTTGCTTGACTCCAATTACAAACTCATCACTTTCACTTTTAGCATTAATTGGTGTGAATCTACTTGGTACTCCTGCACCAAAGTCGTTTACAATTCCACTTACTTTCTCATTTGCAACATATTGATCAATTTTGCTTGCAAGAAAAACTCTAACTGATTCGTTAATACCTTCAACAACTGCCTCTTGAATTAATTCAGATCTTTTCTCTGCGGATTCAAAATCTCCAGTGTAAATTTTCTGAGTTAATGAATCTAATTTGTCATTTTTATAATTCCAATATGACGGATCATTAAATCCTGGCATGTTTGAAAACCAAGGAGAATACATCTGACCCAACCCCACTGAATCATATCTTACAAATGCAGAGCGCCCCCAACCCTCAGTATATAGACTCCATTTCAAATCTGATGGATTTGAACCATACACTACAACAAATGCTTTGTTGAGATCCCCAAAATCCTTTTTGACAGTGAATCCTATTTTTTCAAGTTCTACTGATAAAATTTCTCCAATTGATTTTCTAACTGGGTCATCACTTCTAATGAAAATTGTAATTTCTATTGGTGTGCTTGCAATATGCCATTTTCCATCAATCTTTACTGCTCCTTTCTCTTCTAACACTTTAGTGATTATTTCCTCTGCAAGAGTCGGATTGTATTTGAAATTAAACGACTCTAACTGTTTGATTATTGTAAGATATTCTGGGTCTGATGGACTATAGTAAGAAATGATTGGTGCACCATATCCTCCCATCAATTCATTGACGATTAGCTTTCTATCTACCAAATAATTCAAGGCAAACCTGATGTCTTTATTTGAAAATGGATTAAATTTTTCAGATTCTGCAGGATTTACAAGAATACTATATGATCCCCCTGTAGAATCAAAAACCTGTAATCCTTCTCTTGATTGAAGATTTTCTAGTCTGTCTGATGAAATTCTATAATAATACACATCAAGATTTCCATTTCTTACTTCCTCTAATGCTGTATTTTCATCTAAATATTGAATAAACTTTACTGAATCAAAAAATGTATTTTTTTCTGCAAATGATTCATTATATATTAAAGTCACAATTGAAAGAGCTAGCAGCATTACTAGCAATTTTTTCATATTTTTAGTTTCAAAAGCTTGTAATAAAATCTATATCATAATAATTTCCAGTTAATAGTTCTTAAAACCTATATCTTCCCACGAATCAAAAAATAAAGTTGAAAATTCATCCTAAGATGGTTGTTGGATTAAGTGGAATTATTCAAGGCGGTGTATCAATTGAGGATTTTTCTGCTGTTACAAAAATGAATGTTGATGACTCTGAAAGAATTCTCGAAGAATTTATCAAAAATGGCATTGGAACAAAACAAGATAATAATTATTATTTTGAAGATGGCGACAAATTAAAAATTGCAGTTAAATTGCTTGAAAAAGGTTATCCTATAGATGAAATTTCAATTGTACTTGATTGGAAAGATTTTGAAGGTTTGACTGGTGAAATTTTGTCATCAAAAAATTTTGCAGTTATAAAAAACATGATTCTTACAAAACCCCGTATGGAAATTGATGTAATTGGCATTAGGCTAGGAATTGCGATTTTAATTGATTGTAAACATTGGAAAAGATATAGTACATCAGCACTACAAACTGCAGTCAAAAAACAAATTGAAAGGACAAAGCACTATGTAGAAAAAACCCCTGGGGGAATGGCTGTGCCTGTAATTGTAACATTATATCAAGATAAGATAAATTTCATCGAAAATGTTCCGATAGTTCCCATTTTTCAATTCTCTTCATTTATTGATGAATTTTATGGAAATATTGATCAGATGAAGACTATAGGAACAAACTAGTGATGAAAAACAATACCCCACCTATTACAAATGCTTTGGTAATTTTTAACGAATTATCTAGTGCCTTGGAATAGTCTTCGTATATTCCCTGTCCCATGACTTTTACATTTGCTTCGTTTTCTAAAATTTCAAATTTTGCAGATGTTGTATCTGACTCTGCATTTTTAGCAATCTCTAAAAACCATTTTGAAAGTTTGTCTGCACTTGTAATCAATCCTAATTGATAATACCCATTTCTGTTTCTAGCTTTTACTGGTGCATAATGGGTATCTGATGTACAAATCTCCACCAGATTATAATCTCTCTTTGAAAAATTATCTATGATTTTTTCTCTTACTCCATTTTCCATATTGTTTGCATCGGCCCATCCAAGAAAGTATTTTTTATCATTAATTACAAGACAAACAATTCCTAATCCTCCCATTCCTAAATCTTCTGTCCATACATCCATGTTATCTGAATTGGCATAACCAAACTCTATTGGATAACTATCTTTTGTAATTAGGGTGTCTAAACAAGATTTTGCAGCTTTTAGCATGTCTTCTCCGTCTTCTTTTGAAATTTCTTCTCCCATTGCATTATGACAATCAACTATCATAGTCCTTGCATAGTTTCTATTCTTTGCATACTGTTCGATTTCTGTTTTCATATAACTTGGAATATCTTCCATGCCATGAGGAGATAATGACAAAAACAATAATGGATTATTTCCAAAAAGTAATCCTACTACTCTTGCTTTGTTTATTTGGACTATGACTGGTTCTGTACATAACAGCCCCTCTTCTTTGACTATGCTGTCTTCAATTTTTTTTAGATAATTTTCAACTTCATTTCTTGATGGCAGATTCAATGAATGATCAGATATGCTGTGCATAATCATTGCTGATGATGATAAATTTTTGTAAATCAGGTATGGGATGTTGCTTCCACCAACTGGATGATATGGCCCTGGATGAATCTCTGGCAATACCATTCTGAACTCTGTTTTACCATTAGGTGATGATAGTCTTAGTTGTGATGTAGTTATCTTGGTTTCACTTGAGCGCTGTTCCATTAGTTCTTCGGCGTCTTCAAAATCATTTCCTTGTGATGCAAGATATGCTTGAATTGTTTTATGTGTGCTTTCCATTCCTGGCCTGCCAGCTCTGTCGGTGAGAACTGACCAAATGCTTGCAATTATCATAAATGATATTCCGTATCCTAATCCAATAGGTTCGTAAAGTATTGAAAGCCACATGTCTTGTGGAATTAATACAAAATACATTGCCAGTGGTTGAATAAAACAAATTGTCCAAGCTTTTTTGAGACTTGCTCCAAGTGTTGTGGTGTAAATCCCTATTCTGAAACTAGCAAAAAGCAATACTCCAAAAACTATAAAGAATAATTCTATCTCTTTTGCTAAAACTATGCTTGAAAGTATTCCCATCAAAATTGTAACTGTCCATAACATGTTTCCAAAAAGTGATGAATGTAGTGACTTTGAGTATTCTTTTTTCTTTGAAAATCTAGTATCTAGTAATTGGGTTACAACTAAAACTCCTAAAACTATTGGTAGCCTGTACCAATTCTGTTCAAAACCTAAATTACTCAAATAACCAAAATATGTTGCAAGAACCATCACTGAGGCTACTACTAATGACATAACTAATGAAAAATAGTGTGATGATGGATTTACTAGAGTAAGGGAAAACCTGTTGTGTATATTTGAAACATCATCTGATTCTTGTTCCATTGTTTTTTCACGGAGCTAAAAAAAGATCGATTACCCATGAAATTACGATTAAACTAATTGGAATTGATACTACAATTTTCGGATCTAATTTGAATCCTTTTGTCTCATCTTCAAAGAATCTCATGAGACCCCCACTTGATGCTGGAAGTGGCGCTGATTTCTTTTTACTACTCATTATACATCGACATCACGGATTTTTACATAAATACTTTATTGTTTTTCTTTCATTTTTCCTAACGTTTCTAGCACAGAATTAATTGATTTTAGAATTTCCTGTTGTTTTTCATGATTTTTCTCTTCTTCAAGTTCTTTTGATAATGATTCTAGCTTCCTTTCAAGAGTTTCCTCTAGTCCTGATTTTTTATGCTGTGGTGTTTTTTCTATTATGATCTCTTTTTTTTCTGGTTCTCGCCCACAGCTAACACATAATGCATGCCCTTCTTTCATGACTCTGACTCCTGCACAATATGGGCAAGGCTCTCCAAGTAGCGTTGCGCCATTTAGTAGCATTTCAGCAGCTTTTTTTGTGAGATCTTCGGGCAATACTCTTCTTTGATTTTCTATCTAAAAAATCAATTTCTTTTTAATTTATAGGAAATAACCAAACAAGGCTTAATAGTGCGTATAATTGAATTTATTTCGAACGAATGGCAGTAATTTGTAATACTTGTGGTCTCCCAGAAGACTTGTGTGCATGTGGTGAACTGGCCAAAGATAGCACTAAAATTATTATCAGATTAGAAACTAGAAGATTTAAGAAAAAAGGTACTATGATTGAGGGATTAGATCCCAAACTAAATAACTTGGAAACTGTTGCAAAAGAACTCAAAAATAAATATGCCTGTGGCGGAACTGCCAAAGAAGGTTATATCTTCTTACAAGGTGATCATCGAGATAGTATCAAAGACACTTTGATCAATTTGGGATTTGCTGCAGATACTATAGAATTGCATTAGAATACATTGGAAAATTCAAACAGAATTCTTCAATTCCTTGGAATTCCATTTACTGCATTACAATCAGTTATTCTTGGGTTATTACTTGTTTCATTTCCTATTGGAATTTACATTGTTTTTGAAAGTGAAATTGGTGGGGATATCAATTATGAATACCCTCTTACACATTTGGCCCTTTTTGAAAACACAGAACTGTACCAGGTGCCATTTGATGTCAATATTGGAGACGCATTTGTTGTTTTATGGATTTTTTATTCTGTGTTATTTACAATTGCGATTTTTGGACCAAAACATGGATTTTTAAAATCTCTTTCACCGATTATCTCTTTTGGAAAATTCAACACTACCTCAAACTATATGATTGGAACTACAAAATGGTTTTCAATTTTAATTCTGATTTCTGCATTGATTAATTTTATTCAAGAGGCATTTGGTATTGTAACCGTTCCTCCTCTTGATGATAATGATCTGATTCAGTTTTTTTATGTCTCTCTTGCACCATTGATTGAAGAATTTGGATTTCGTCTAATTTTGATTGGCATCCCATTATTTGCCCTATATTCTCACAAATCTTCGCCCAAATATTTTATCAAATGTTTGTGGACTCCTAGTTCACTACATATCGACAATTACAAAAAAGCCTTTTTGTTAATTGCGTTTGTAGGTGTCTTCTTTGGATTTGCACATATCGCATTTGCTGAATCTTGGAGTGAAGGAAAATTTGCTCAAGCTGCTGCTAGTGGCGTTGTTTTAGGATGGGTTTATCTAAGATATGGGTTTGTATCTTCACTTTTGATTCATTGGGCAATGAATTATTTTGTTTTTTCATACGCTAATTTTATTTCACAATTAAATTACATACCTATTCAGGAAGCGTTTTCTCATTCACTAATGTCTTCATTAGAAATATTGTTGTTGATATCTGGCGCTATATCCGTTTCAATTTTATTTGTAAATCGATTTTACTCAAAAAAAGAATCTACCTTAGAGGTTTAATGCTACTTTCAAACCTTTGTATCTATTTCTAATGGTAACTTCTGTAACTCCTGCAGCTTCTGCTACATCTCTTTGTGTTTTGTTTTCTCCGTTTGTAACACATGCTACATAAAGTGCTGCTGCTGCTAATCCCATCGGATCTTTTCCTGCCGAAATTTTATTCTCTTCTGCAGTTTGTAAAATCTTTGTTGCTTTTCTTTTTGTTTTTTCTGATAATCCTGCCTTGCTTGCAATTCTCGAAATACATTTGATTGGATCCACCACCGGCATCTTCAAATTCAATTCTCTTAACAGAAGACGATAACATCTTGCGATATCTTTTCGTTTAATGTTGCTTGCCTGACCTATGTCTTTTAGTGTTCGTGGAGTTTCTGTATCCCTGCATGCCGCATAAAGTGCTGATGCAATCAAAGCTGAAATGGAACGACCTCGAACTAGTCCTTTTTCAAGTGCTTTTCTGTAAATGTAAGCTGCCTTTTCAATTACTGCATCTCCTACTGCAAGTTTGTCTTTTAACCTGTCTAACTCACTGAACGCTTGTCTAAAATTTCTATCAACTGGTTCATGTACTTGACTTCTACTATCCCAAGTCCTTAGTCTTTCAATTGTACTTTTCATAGAAGCAGTTAATGGCTTTCCTGTAGCATCTCGATTTTGTGGATTGATTACTGTGGCTAATCCCATATCGTGCATGGCAAGTGATGTTGGGACTCCTGCCCTGCTTTTGTTTTCACCTTCATTTGAAAATGATCTCCATTCAGGTCCTGCCTCTTCTACTTTATCAGTAATTACAAAACCACACTTTCCACAAAAATTCTCACCCGTATTGGCATCAGTAACTACTGTGCCTTGTCCACATCTTGGACATCTGTCTTTTGGATTTGTTTTTTTAACCATTTTTATATCTCACAAAACCTTTTATGATACTATTTAAGAATTTCTAATTCATTATTTATAAGTCTGTTGGTGATCTCACTCTGAATTTTTTAATCTTGTAATTAATTTAAATTTAATTGATTTCTAGAATTTTTTTAATTTTTTCAACAATATGCGGTTTTTCGTTTTGTTCTAATAAAAATTTCAAATCCTCAGAATTATCTACATCCAACATTATTCTTTTTACAAAAACCATTGCGACATTTAGTGTATGCTCTTTGGCAGTATTCATGTGAATTTTGTAACTATCCTCATTGTAATGGGTATTCATAAGATCAATTGGCATTCTTACAAGGGCATTTGTGCCATCAAATCTTCTTGATGGGATAATTATTGCAAAATTTGGAGGTGTCTTGTAGTTTAACATAAAATCAATATCTTGAGTTTTAATGTATGGAATGTCTTGAGGAAATACAATTGATGCATCATAATTATTCTCTAAAAGATATTTGTCTGCAATTGCAACTGCACTATTTACACTCTCTTCTTTCTCATCAATTAAGACTATTGCATTAAATTTTTTTCCAATCTCTTTTGCCTTTTCTTCTTTTGTCACTATGATTATTTTGTCAATTTGAGGCGAAATTGAAATTGTATGTAAAATTTCTTCTAACATTACCTTGCACAAATCTTCTATTTTCTTTGGAGGTAAATCTAAACGTGTCTTTGCATTAGAGAAAGTCTTTACAGGAATTATTGCAGCTATTTTCAAATTAAACGTGTACTTGTTTTAAAATAAAATTCGCTAATGCGTCTTCAGCTAATTTATTTTTCATGGTAATTTTTGTTTCAAAAACTCTCATGTCTAAACTCTGAATTTTCTTTGTTAGCAGTCTGTCTTTAGAATCTAATATGATGTTGGAGCAAACATCTGAATACATTTTTGCTAATCCATAAACATTCGATTCAATTCCTGCTGCTTGCATGTATTTTGCTGCAGGACCACTGATCGAATCTTCTCCAATTAATGGACTTACTGCAACAACTTTTTTCTTAATTTTTGATAGCTCTTTTCTAATGCCTTTTATCTGAAGCATTGGACCAATTGATGTCAGAGGATTTCCTGGAGCTATAATTACCATGTCTGCATCATGTATTGCATTTACTGCTTCAGGATTTGGACGAGCTTTATCTGCCCCGATATATTGGATTCCTAAAACAGGATCTTTACCTCTATGCTTGACCCAGTATTCTTGTAAGTGCAATTCCCCTTTGTTTGTAGTTATTCTTGTTTCAATACTGTTATCAGTTACTGGAATGATGTTTGCACTAACTGCAAATTTCTCGCACATCCATTTAGTAATATCACTTAGATTTTTTCCATTCTTTAACATGTTAGTTCTAATCAAATGTGTTGCAGCATCTCTGTCTCCAACTCTGAACCATGTCTCTTCTCCAAAAACTTCCATTTGACGCAAAAAGTTGAACGTGTCTTTCTTCATTCCCCAACCTCTCTCTTGATCAAGCAAATCTGCTAAACCGTAAACAATAGTGTCAATATCTGGACAAACATAGAGTCCGTAAAGCCAATAATTGTCCCCTACATTACTTATTACGTTAACTTTTGATTCTTGAGCCACCAGCCCTCTTACTAATTTGACTGAACCTGTTCCTCCTGCTAATACTGTGATCATACCATTTTCCCCTAAAACTATCAAGTTTTGTTACATTACTCCATATTACTTTTTCAAAAAAATTGCGATCAGCAAAATTAGGATAAGTTTATTACTGTTATTTTGTGGATTTTACTCGTGTCTAGGGCTGTAATCTTAACAGTTTTACTTGCGGGACTTGTTGTTATTGGTACAAGTAGTCCTGCTTGGGCCGCACAATTAGACGCTAAAATTAATCCTAATTCTGATTCATCCCCATTTTCGATGCATTATCTAAAAACTGTCTTCATTGAATACCCCAACGGTGGAAACCTCTTTGATGAATTGCGTGGAAAAGAATGGACTGTTTCTGGAACTGCGGACTCTTCAAACCCTGGAGTTCAGGATCTAATGAAAAAATTAAATAAAAAATTATCTGATGATGGAAGTCATGCAAAAATTTCAGACTTGAATGTATCTTATGAATTCTTACTCAAAGGAAGAAACATCAACACATCAATTGACTATAAAGTTCTACTAGAAGGAACATTATCTGGCTATGTAATTACAAAAGATGCTCAAAAAACTTTAGTTGACTTGGGCTGGAGAGGAATGACCGTAAATGATGAAATAAACATTGACGGTGTGGAAATTAATATTCCTATTAACATGCTGCGAGACCAAGAGCCCAATGTTTATGCTGTTTTTGCTGGAACTGAAGCTGAGCAAGTTCTTCATAGACCTATAATTAATGCAGATTTCATTTTAGAGCAACCACTTACTAATTGGCACTTTTTGTTTGATCCTACTGGTATCAATGTAGATGCTGGTACATTTGGCCTAGACGAATCAATATCTGGATTTGTAGTATCTAGTTGGACAATGGGTGAAAGTAGTATTAGAGAAGGCCGACAAGTTGAGAGAGTCTTCACAGCTGATGTGACTGCAGATCAAAAATATACTGTTAGAAGTGTCCAATCATCAGATCAGGCTAACTTAGCTATGATTGGTTTTGGAGCTTTAGATATTTTGGATGGTCTTGAAATTGCAGGTGTTACTCCAACTCCTCCAGAAGGATATGCTACAACTTCAACTGGTGATTTTCCTATTATGATAGTTTATGGAATGGCTGGAATGGCCGCAATTGCAGGAATTGCATTTTTCATTGTAAGTAACAGATCCCTTAAAAATGAAAAAATTGGTCAACAAGGAATTGATCCAAGTAGATTAGTTGGTTATCAAACTAGTGCATCATCTGGTGGTTATCAAACCAATAGGGGTGAGGCACAATTAAGAGATGAAACTGATTATCAGCAAACTAGAAGTGTTTATGAAAATACAGCACCACAGGAAACAACTACTCCTCCACCAACAACGGCTAATCGTGAAGAGGCAGCATGTGGATGTGCAGCATCTGCTGAAATGGGCTCTGAATGTGATTGTGAGATGCAAGGATCTTGTCTATGTGATGCATCCTGTGGATGTGCAGCAGAGATTTGTAAAGAAAATGCTCAATCAATGAGTTAGAATTTCTAAAAATTTAAAAAATGTGTGCTGGGAGTAACCCTCCTTCTGTTTTCACGATATTTCGCTTTGCAGCCTACCTGAACCTAGTACAGGAACTTTAAGTTCTGTTTGGCCTTGCTCCATGTGGGGCGGCTTTTTTCATTCCTTTTATGGAAACCTCAGGTTTTGCCATCATAGTGCGCCATATTGGATTTTTTTCTGCTCCGTTGCCAATCATCTCTGATTATCCATCTCCGGATCACATTTCCTGTATGGAGGGAGGAGTTTCCTCTGCCGTAGCAGCATGTCGTGCTCCAGCTCACATGATTGGTGTATTTCTTGATTGAATTTGAGTATTACCTTTGAGGCTTTGTGCCTATAATGAACAATGTACCAAATTCCCGTTTCCATTTTTTTCTGCTTTTCAAATCTTTGACTTGCTTTGTTTTTACTATGAATCCTGTATTTTTAAAAAATTCCTTCCACTCTTTTTTTGAATGCAAATGCATCTGTATTTTCATTATTTTTGCCCATTTAGCAGTTACCTTGTTATCAGAGTAAAAGTCCGTCCCGCAGAACAAACTTCCTCCTGGTTTTAGTAGTTTGAATATTTTTTTTAGTGCCACTTTAATTGAATCTGCATAATAAAGAGATTCCATTGAGAATACAAAATCAAATTTTCCTTTATAATTCATTGATTCTATATCTGTATGAATGAATTCTTCTTTACTGCTATCTTTTTTTTGTTTAGCTTGAATGATCATTTTATTGCTTTTGTCAATCCCTACCACTTTTCTGCAGTTTTTCTCTCTAGCAATTTTCTTTACAACCCATCCATTTCCACACCCTACATCTAAAAATGTAAATGGTTTGTCAAAGGATATTGTTTGCAAAAATTTTGAAACATTCTTTCCGTGCTCTAATTCCATTAATTCGGCCCTTCCATTTTGAGCCCACTCATCAAACGTTTTTCTAACTCTGTCCATATTTATTGTGCTCTTTTCATTTCCATTATAATCTTCGTTTCGCTGATGATTAGTATGAATGAATTCTACGTGCTTCTTATATTTTATTTCTAATAATTTAGTTTGAAAAGAATTGCCTGATGAATCGTGCAGAAACTGTGGTGGAAAATTATATGAGTATACTAAATGCTCTTATTGTTTGAAGCCTAACAGTATGATTTGTAAAAACTGTGCCATTTGCACAACAGAGCAATTTCATTCAATTTGTATGTCGCAAAATACCAACCGTGCTAACACTATGCCAAAAATCAAGTCTGGCAATTACATGGTAGTTACCATGGCTTGATAATAGAAATCTTAAATTTCACATATCATAGCTACTCAAGTTTTAAGTATGATTAGCATCGGTTTGTATCTTTATGGGGCAAATTCCGGTCATTTTGAGCCTAATTGTTCTTTTATTGATGCCTGTCTATGCGTCTGCTCAAAGCCCTGACAGAATTACAATTCTTGATGATTTTGGAAATTATAACAGTGGTGAACCTCTGTTCATTTATGGACAAATAGCAAGCATTACTGATGGCTCTTTTTTAATAATGCAAATTTTTAATCCTGAAGGCGATCTATGTCAAATCCAACAACTCATGCCTTTATCAAATGGAGTATTCATCACAGATGTAATTCCACTAAAAGGTAGAATTTGTGGACTTTCTGGTGAATATGAAATTAAATTATTCTATGGGGATTATTCCAAATCAACAACATTTACTGTTTCATCATCAACTTTCTCTGAACCAAACAATGAAGAAAAGATTTCTCTGGCACAAAATTTGGTAAATGATCAAGCATTATCAATAAGTACATTATTTGATATTTCATCACCTGTATCTAATCAAACATCAAATAATTTGTCTGAATTAGAATCCACTTATGTTGATTTGTGGAGTGAATTTTTTGTAGATGACTTGATTCTTGAGGTTGATCCCTTAATTAGACCTGCAGTATCTTCTTCACTTGATTCTGTTCAGAAATTATTAGATGGAGATGAAATATCTTTTGATATTGCAAAGTCAATTGACAGAACAATATATTCTGCAATATTTAATTACCAAATTGGTGATAAAACAAAGGCAATAGATTTGTTAACTGATGTCTTTGTTGACATTAGAAATGTAAATCCTGAAAAGACAACCACTCAAAGAACTCCTACTTTTGATGAATTAGAAGAGACGCTGCTTAACTTGATGAAAAAATCTGACACTGTAATGAGTAAACCTGTGAAAAATGAAGTGGGTTTTATTTTTGCAAGAGGAACTGCTCCTGTTTATTCTGATGAATTAGGCGAACTAATTGACATTCTTTCAAAATCTAGATATCTTGATGTTGTGTCTAGAAAAGAAAGTGATCTTTACAGACTAGTTCAAAATGATTGGGACTCCCTCAAACCCTCTTTAATGGGTAAAGAATCAATAGATGAATTAATTGAATCTAAAACACGTGTTTCAGAATTACATCAAGCCGCAATATTGTTGCGAGAATTAGATGCTGTTGAGAGGTTCATTTCAAATGATTCTGATGAAAACAGTGATCTTGCTAATATAATCATGCCTGATTGGGATGATTTGGAATCTGATTTGGCCCTGGCAACATCAGTCCAAAGCATTTTGGATTCAGAATCTGAGATAAAACAAATGGTTCAGATAATAGATATTTCTTCAAGGATTAACAAGAGCGTTGAGATTTCGCAATCAAGTGGTGTTGATTCTGCCCTTGTATCTGATTGGAAATCACTTTTAGAAAGAGTAGAAAATGCTGAATCAACTGATGAGATCTTAGAAATTGTCTCAGAGTTTGATCAATCCATTACTGAACTAAGAGAAAAACGAAATCCATTGGTAGTTTTAGAATTTCAATATAAGACCATGAAAGAAAAGGCTGAACTTCAAGCCGATTATCAAAATCTCTTTTTGATTGATAACGCTCTTAAGATTTTAGATACGGCCAAACAAATGGAATCTGGTAATCCTTCAATTACACGAATTGATAGGATTGAAGTTTTGCTGACTTGGGTAAGTGAAAAAGCACCTCAAATAAAATCCGATTTGGATTCTTATGATAAAGATGCATTCAAAGTACGAGCAAGTGATATTTTACAGCGTGCAAAATCTCTTGAAAATTTGGTTGATCTTAGTTTGACTAAGAATCGCTTCTTGCCAAATTATATTGAATTCACTGAAAAATTTAATGAAAAAATTGATGATGTAAGAGATCTTGTAATTAAAAATGATCTTGATCAAGCTGATGTATTGGTAAGAGAATTATTTAGTGAGTGGACTGATGTTTCACAAGCTTATGCAAATGATCCTTTTGGTTCTGATGTTGGATATACTGCAGATGAAATAAAGCGAATCGAATTCCGTAAAAAACTTGATACTTTCTCAAACATGGTGTCTACTTTCTACAACAGTGAATTTTCTGCATATGTTGACAATTACAACAAAATGATGGATGATGCTAATGAATTAATTGATATTGCAAATTTCGTTGATGCAGAATCCAAAATTTTAGAAATTGGTAATTATCTAAGTGAATACTTGGTTCTAAAAAATCCAAAACTTATCTATGATATTTACTATGATGCTGAAAAAAATATCTGGGTTCTTAATGGTGCTACTGACAAATCTATCTTTGATAGACGTGAAAATCTTTATGTGACTATTTTCAATATGGATGGCAGCACTCACAGTAGTTTGAAATTTACTGATACTAAACAAGGTGATTTTTACACTCAATGGATTGCGCCAACAGATCCTGGCCTCTATGTTGTAATGCTACAATATCAAAATTCCAAGGCTACTCAGATTGTCCATGTTGAAGAAAAATTTGATTACAAATACAGTACATCTGATTTGAGTATGGTTGAATTGGCACGTGAATTTGAAGATCTAGAATCATTTGCAGAAAAATTTGGCGGTGAGAATTTTGTTAGTAATTCAAGATTTGCATCTGTAATAAATGAAATCAAATCTGGTTTTACTGACAAGAATGCTAAAAGTGTGGATGAAAACATTGATGAACTAAAAATGATCATTGAAAGATATCTTCCAATACGTTCACGTACTGCAGTGATTGAAGCCTCATATAATGACGATAAATTAATAGTGTCAGGAGCAATTCAGAAGACAATTGCGTTTAGAGAGGATCTGTTTGTTGACATTTTTGATCAGAGAGGAAATTTGATAGATGAAATAGCGCTGAAAGATAGTTCTTCAGGATTGTTCTCTGAAGTCATATCCGAGCCATTTGATCCTGGTCTTTATGTCATTCAATTAGAATATCATGATGTACGCGTAACTGACTTTTTTAATGTAAAGTGATTATTTTTTTCCTTTCACTAAATTAAAGAGTTGTCTTACGGCAAGTTTTGGATGGTGGGTTGCCAGCTTTATCATATTTGATAATCCAAATTCTGCTTTTATAAAATCGATAAACTCTTCAGGTTTCAATTCTTTAATAATGTCTAACTCTCTATCCCACTCTTCATCTGATAACCCAATCCATCTATTCTGCACTTTTCCTGCAGAATTAATTTTTGATTCAATCTCTTTTCTCCAATTTTCTTCATAGGGATTTAATGCAGTTTTGTCTGTATTTCCTGATTTTATTGCATCTGATGCGACTTTTCCCGCGACTCTGCCGAATTTTATTGCATATCTTATTCCTTCCAAAACCAAAGGATTTGCTTGGCCTGCAGAATCTCCAACTAAAATCAAATTGTTAAACACAGTTTTTCTTGACAAGCCATCATTTGGAATTAATCCATAATGAAACTCCATTGGTGATATTTTTCCTAGTTTTTTAATTGGGCCTATCTTTGAATCCATTAATTCTTTGAGTCTTTGAGTTGGGTCTATATCTGATTCTGGTTTTCCAACACCTACTCCAATTCTAACAATGTTGTTTCCTAAAGGAAAAATCCACGCATATCCAGCTGGTGAGTATTGCTGACCTACCATCAACCACCATGTATCTGATTCTACATTTTCTACTTTCACCTCGTATTCTGCTCCTGCACCGAATCTTTTCCATTGAGTTGCAAACCCCATTGCTTTGCACACTGTAGATGGAAAGCCGCTTGCGTCAATCACTACTTTTGAATGAAACGTAATTTTTCCATTTGGCCCAATTCCACTAACTCCTACAATATCTCCCCTCTTATTTTTAATTACATCCTTGACATTAATTTTCACAAAGATGTCTGCACCTGCCTGCTTTGCTTGTTGTGCTAACCATCTGTATGTTTTTCTCACATCTAAAACAGCCGCCCGTGGAACTGAATCCCTAATTGTAACTTCATTGCTTGGTGAACAAAATGAGAAATTTTTAATTGGATTAAAACAATCATCTGGAATTCCAAACTCTTTGATATTTTGAATCCATGTGACTCCGCTTGTTCTAACAGTTTCTGCAATTGAATTTTCTTTTTCTAATAGAGCAACTTTAATTCCATTTTTTGCAGATGCAAATGCTGCTGATGACCCTGCTGGCCCTCCTCCTACTATAACTAAATCATAGTGATGTTCTTCAGACAACTTAACTCAATCAGCAGTCCTAGGATATAATTTTGAGGAATTTCTGTGAAATCATTTCTTTAAAACTGGTGTGCCTGATGCATCGTTTTCTCTTTCTGAATCAAAGGTTTGCATATGTCCTGGATCTCTATGCATGTAACTATGAGTCTCCCCTTCACTCTTTCTGCAGAATTTTGAATGAATTGTCTCCTCTATCTTTAATGTTGTTTCATTTTCATGAAATAAGCGTTTTCCACAGTCGGGGCATATGAATTCAGGCATAAATTCCGTTTGTATCAAATCTATTTAGATGTTTCAGGCAATATTGAATTGACTGTTTTATTCTGGAACCGAAACTTTAGATGTTTACAACTTTGTAATTATTTATGGATGAATCTCAAATCTCGTCTTTTGTTATGTGGTCTGCCATTACTGGAATTATTATGGTGATTACTGGACTAAGTTACCGTGCATATTTGAGGACAAAGAACGATGAGATCTCTTCATCTTGAAAAAAAAGGATTAAGGGGACTTGCTATTGCTGAAAGCTTTGCACCAAACTCCTCAAAATCTATCTTGTCTGGAATTGTGATGAGGCGAGATTTCATTATTGATGATTTTGTATTCGGAAGTGCAACATTAGGTGGCAATGATGCTACTGATTCTATTCTAAAGATGTACGATGAACTTGATAGACCTGACGTCAGTTATGTGTTGATCTCTGGCTTGATAGTTTCCATGTATAATATTATAGATATCCGAAAATTATTTGATTCTCTAAAAATTCCAATTATTGGAGTTTCGTATAACGATTCTCTTGGAATTGAAGGTGCTCTTAAACATCATTTTCCAAATTCATTTGAATCCAAAATTTCTGAATATCATAAATTAGGTAAACGAGAAAAAATTACTCTACACACATGTCATGATATTTTTGTTAGGAGGGAAGGTTGCACATTAAATGATGTGAAACATCTTCTTGATGATTTAACATTAAATGGTTCAATTCCAGAACCTATTCGTGTATCTCAATTACTTGCAAAAACGTTACTTGAAAAAGGATTATCCTTCTGAAGCGGTCTTGCCACCATCTACATTTAGAATGGTTCCTGTTACCCAATTTGCTTCATCTGATGCTAAATAGAGTACAGCATTTGCAACATCTACTGGTTCACCAACTCTTGCAAGAGGTAATCTTTCTTCAAGAACTTTTCTTGCTTGAGGATCATCAAGATATGGTTTAATCATTCCTGAGTTGATAATTCCTGGATTTACACAATTGCATCTGATGTTTCTTCTTGCATATTCTACTGCAATTGATTTTGTAAACATGGAAATTGCTGCTTTGGTTGCAGAATATGCTGCTAAATGTACTCTTGGTATTGCTCTTTCACTTGAAATCGACCCTATATTCACAATGACTCCACTTTTTACATCTGACATTTTTGAAAGAACTGCTTTTGTCATATGAAACACTCCTAACAAATTGACATCAATGAGTTTTTTAATTTCAGAATCTTTCATTTCATGAAAGTGCACTGGATCATTAATTGCTCCTGCATTATTTACTAAAATATCTATTTTACCATATGTGTCCATGATTTGATTAACAGCTTGGAGTGCTTGTGATTCATCAGTCAAATCACATGTTACTGATGCTGTTGATTCTTCATTCCCAATCTCTTTTCTTGCCTTTTCTAATCCTTCTAGGCTTCTTGCAACAAGAACAACCTTTGCTCCTTCTTCAGTAAATCTTTTGACGATTCCTTTACCTATATCACTTGATGCCCCTGTAACTATGGCGACTTTATCACTTAATCTCATACTAACACAAATAACTCATAACTTATAGAATTTTTGTTTAACTTTATTCGTGGTTTTAGTTTTATTTGGAATCATTAATTTTTTTGATGTGTTCAATTATTCCTGTATAGTCTATTTCGCCTAGTCCTTCTTTAAGAGCGTCACTGTACACTTGTTCTGCTTTTTCAATCATTGGTAGTTTTATTCCTAAAGATTTGGCAGTTTCTGTAATTGTACTGATATCTTTTTTTAGATTTGCAAGGGTAAATGTTGCCTCATATTTACCCTCTGCCATTTTGTATGCCTTTTTTTCACTCATTCCTGTTTTAAAGTACGTAGAGTTTAAAATTTCAAGAAATATTCTAGGATCAACATTTAATTTCTTAACAAGAGTGATTCCCTCTGATAGCGCCAGTGCAAGCATAGTTATTTGAAGATTCATGGCAAGCTTGACTGAATGTGCAACCCCACTTTCTCCTAAGAAAAATACTTTGTTTGCAATATTGTATAAGACATTTTTACAACTCTCAAAAGTACTCTTGTCTCCTGACACCATCATGACTAAATCTCCAGTAATTGCAACATTTGGTCCTCCCATTACTGGGATGTCTAATTTCTGAATGTTATGCTCTAGAAATTTTTCTGAAATGTTTTTTGATTCTGATGGACTAATCGTGCTCATATCTGCAACAATTAATTTTTCATTTTTACCCTCAATTATTCCATCTTTTTCAAAAGATATTTGTTTTATTGCATCTGCATCTTTTACTACAATAATGACAAGTTCTACATCCTCTGCAATTTCTTTAGGTGATGATACAACCTTAGCTCCTTTCTTTTTGATTTGCGTTGTTTTTTCTTTTGTTCGATTGTACACTGTAACGTCAAAACCTGAATCCAACAAATGCAGCGCTACTGCATTTCCTAACATTCCTAAACCCACAATGCCTATTTTTTTCATTTTTTATCATTACTTGGAATTAATATTTTAATGACGTTCTTCATTTTGAATCTCCCATTGATTATTTCCAAATCTTGATGAGACAAATTCTAATTGTCCTATTGTCTTGTCGCCTTTTTTAACTTTGGCAAAATCAAATTTTTTCAATCTTAGTAGTTTCTCTTTTGGTTTGTATCCTCCTTCAATTACTTTTACCTTGAATCTTTTACTTGCTTTGATAATCATCTTCCTTGCAATTTGAACATCGCCCATCCATGAAAACATTTCAAAATCTCCAAAATTTTTACTGGAAATCTCATATCCATATAGTCTAGCTTCAAGTTTCACTCCTTGAACTTTTGCCTGATTATTTAACCATGATACAATCTCTTCTCCGTGACCCTTCTCAACCCCAAATGTTTCTGAATCCCTCATCTATTCAAACTCACATTATCAAACCATAATAATCATTTTCAAATCACTGTTAGACTAAAATATTGACTAGTTCTTCAAATTTCATGCTCACAATTGATTGCAAAGATGTTTTATCAATAAAAAATGAATTACTTGTATATGTTGCAGATAAAGTAGCAGCTATTCCTACCCTCAAACAACATCAATTCACACTCTCTACTTTTGATGATGATGACATTATTGATGCTGATTTAGTAATTTCTGCCATTAAAGAATACTTGGACTCGATAGATGAAGGAAAAAACTTTGCTGTAATTTCAAATGATAGAAAAATTAACATCACATCTATTTCAGGCAGAGTGATAGAACGAGAATCTGTAGAACAATCTGAAATGTTTACTTGCACTCATTGTGGTTTTGTCACAAGATACCAAGTTGAATTAAATGTCCACATGAGAATTCACTATCTTTGAGTTTTATTAAAAATTCTAAAACTTGGATTTTTAATTATGGGCATTTCTTGAGCCATTGAAAAATTATGACTTTCAAAGCGTTTTTGGTATTCTGAAATGTAACTTTGTGCCACTTGTATTATTTTAAATCTAGTTCTTATTCCGTCAATCTCTGATTGCTTCCCAAACACATCATAGACTACAACTGTGTACTGACTTGGTTTAACCTGATACTTTGAACTACAATGCCACAAAATTCCCAATGTCACTACAAAAAACCCTGTGACAAATTTATCTAGAATTTTAATTACATTTTGATTTTTAACAGGATCTTTATAAGCACTAGTTACACAAAAAAATTGTGAAAAAATCGTCAAAGAATAATGTGAATAAAGTTTATTGTGAAAAATGTGATCTTGTTTTTGAATCTAGAGAAAGATTTGAAAAACATCTTGACGGACATTCATCAAATATTGCATGTGAAATGTGTCCTATTGACACTGTAATTGCAAAATTTGTAAATTTGTTTAAACGAAAGCCATCACGTAATTTGGAATAAGTTTTTTTAAACAATTCCATCTTTTTGAAATATGCATAAAAAAGCTGTAATTTTAGGCGTCATTGTTGTAGCAATAGTCGCCGGTATTGCAGCATCTATTTCATCATCTACATCAGAAACCGTTAATCTTGATATGGGTAGAACACATGGTACAATCTCTACTGCTATGGGTTCTGCAATTTTAGGTGATCCTTCTGCTCCAATCACAATTGTTGAATTTGGTGATTATCAATGTCATCAATACTATAATTGGTTTCACAATACAAAACCTGCAATAACACGTGATTATATTGAAACTGGAAAAGCAAATTTAGTTTTTGTTGATTTGGCCGTTTTGGGAAATGATTCCCCCAAAGCAGCTCAGGCTTCATATTGTGCTGAAGATCAAGGGATGTACTGGGATTATCATGGCCTTCTTTACAATTCACAAGAACCAAAAATAGATGGAGGTTGGGCAAATTCTGAAAGGCTAAAGGCATTTGCATTTACTTTGAGTCTTGATATGGGCCTTTTTGAAAGTTGTCTTGATTCAGGAAAATATTCAAAACGTGTTCAGTACAACATACAACAAGCAAGAGACAATGGTGTACATGGAACTCCTGGGTTCTTCATTGTAGGTTCTGATGGACAACAACAAATCAGTGGGGCACAACCATTTTCTGTTTTTAAACAAATGCTGGATCCTATGATCTAAATGATACAACCAATCAAACTTGTATTTTCAAATTTCAAATATGTTCTCTTATCTACTGTCATTTTTGTATCTATGATGATTGGCTTACTGATATTATCTGAATATGTTTTCTTATACCCCTATATTGTAAGTCATTTACCTTCTGGAACTGAATTGGGATTTGTATTAATCTTAACACTTTCAGCACTGTCTGCATTGGTAATTCCAATGAATATTTTTCGAATTAATATTTTAAAAAGTTCAAAACAAAAAATGGGTGGCGGTGCTATTGGTTCTATCATGGGTGCTATTGCTGATGCATGCAGTTGTGGCCCTGTGGGGGTTTGCAGTGATCTCAACTTTTGGCTCAGTAGGTGCTACTGCAACTGTGTTTCTAACAAATTATGAAATCCCCATCCGAATCATTGCAATTGCTATTTTGATTGTAACTTATTTCACTACTGTAAAATCCCTCAAAATCGAGTGTAACGTCAATTCTTGATCTTGATGTATTAGAAATTACTAATTAGACAAATATTTGCAACCTTGGAATGTATGTTATAGTCATCTGAATAGATTCTATGACATTCATTTATGTTCCAATTCGGCCTAGTAGGAGAGATCCAGAGGCAGATGAAATAGAAGATGCAGAGGATTAGAGTTTTTTTGAATTTTAATGAATAAATTAATTTTAAAATTTACAAAGTTGAGATATTTATTTGCCATTTTTTAGGTTTAACTAATGCAGAATTGGAATCTTATTTTCGGAATTTTCATAATTGCAAGTCCAATTCTTTTTTCAATGATTGCATATCCTGACTCAATAGCTTGGAGTTGGAATGAAGGTAGGGGGGGTTATTTCTTTGCACTTGTTTTCATAGTAGCTGAATTAATTGGTCTTAAAATTGTCATATCTAGAAAAAGACTGCTTGCCGTAATTCCAATGGCACTTCTAACTATTGCATATCTAATTTCATTAGAGTATGGTCTTAGAGATTACATTATTGAATCTGCAGAGCAGTTTGATGTACAATTAATTTATTCATGGACATGGATGTGGGATTTTATTGTCATGGCAATTTTTATTGTTGCAGTATTGACAATTTTCTTTGGTAAACGATGGATTAGAATTGCACCTGCTGGACCTATATTTCTAATTGGCACTGCAATAATTCTCTCGCTTGATGCATTTTTCCCATACGATACTTTGGGTCCTTTACAATATGTTGTTCCATACTTTGTTCAAACTAATGTATGGATTATTACAATGCTTGATCTTGGAACGGCAGTAGCTAAAGATAATGTCATGTTCTTACGAGGTGAACATGGTTCTATGGCTCTTCAGGTATTTTGGCCATCTGCGGGAGTTCATAGTATTATTATTTTTTCATTAGTCATTGGTGCATTCATGTTAAAATTGAATATTCTAAGACATCGAAAAGCAATGTATTTTGTTTTAGGTATTGTAGGTACAATCACAGTTAATCTGATTCGAATATTTTCATTATCCTGGTATGCCCTTAAAGTAACAACAGATCCTGTGGCATGGGAAGAATATCACAAGATTGCAGGTGAAATCATGTTTTTGCCGTGGTTATTTGCATTCATCCTTGTAGTAATTTTGATAGAATCAAGACGCATGAAAAAACTTGGACAATAATTTTTCTATTTAGAAATAATTTGTAATGCTGCTTTGTCCTTGAACTTCTGAAAGTTCTGCAACTTTGACTCCTAATCTTCTAATTGTATCTGTCTGGTTTTCTAATGCTTCTTTTAGTAACTGATCAGCATTTTTTTGTAATTCCTCAAGACTTGTGGTTGGATTTCTTAGCATTCTTGATTTTGATTTGCTTGATAAATCAGATTGAACAAGATGAATTCCAACAGATTTGAATGTTCGATTATTTTTCAGTAATACATTGTGCACTTCTTTACATAATTCAACAATATTTTCCGATAGAAATTGATAATCTTTTGAGTCTTTTTTCAATGTTGAAATTTTACTATATTGTATACTTGCTTCTCTTTCTTTGACTGGTTCGTTATCTATCCCCCTTACTGCATTGTAGATGTAAGTTCCACTCTTTCTTCCAAATTCTTTATTCAAAGTAAAAACATCTAATTTTTTTAAATCTTGTATTGTTTCTAATTTCATTTCAGAAAACCTCTCTTCAGTTTTTTTCCCTATGCCTGGAATTACCCTAATTTTTAATGGTTCTAAAAATTCATTCATCTTATCTGGAGTTACAACTGTGAGACCATCTGGTTTTCGAAAATCAGATGCAATTTTAGAAATTAACTTGTTAGGTGAAATTCCAATTGAACAACTGAGTTTAATTTTTTCTCGAATAGAATTTTTGATTTGTTGTGCAAGGTGACTAGCTTTCTTAAAATCACCTTCAACTCTTTTTGTTACATCCAAATATGCCTCATCTCTTCCAACATATTCAAAAACATCTGCATTAGATTTCATAATCTCCATTGCTTTTTCAGAAATTTCTGAATAGAAATCAAAATCTACAGACAAAAATACTGCATCTTTTCTATCTTCCAGTCTTTTTTTTGCAAATGCTATTGGCATTCCTGCCTTGACCCCATATTTTCTTGCAGTATAGTTGGCCGTAGCTATTGCCCCACTACCACCCCCTCTGTCTGAGAAAACACAAACACATACTGGCTTTGTTTTTAATTCAGGTGATCTTGTCTCCTCACATTGAGCATAAAAATAATCAAAATCTACGTGGAAAACTACTCTTGTTTCCAATACTTTTCAATATTGTTTTGATTATTATTATATTGTGTATTCATCTAAAGTGGATGTCATAACATCATTCATTTCTACTACATTCCAAATTTACTGGGAATTGAATTATGGTTGAATTTACTAAGATTGTTTGTATTTTTATTACAAACATCATTTCATGTATTGATCTGATGTGATGAAATCATGGAATTAAGTGTGCTTATGGTAGATGACTCTAAATTTATGAGAGAGAATATAAAAAATACGCTCTCATATTTGAAAATTAATTCAATTATGGAGGCTAAAAATGGGATTGAGGGAGTTAGAGCATTCATGAAATACAAACCATCCTTGGTAACTATTGATTATGAAATGCCAGGACTAAATGGCATTGAAACTGCAATGAATATTAGAGAAATCGATAAGAATGCCAAGATGATAATTGCCACATCCATCAAATCAAACATTATGGCCGTCAAGGGTGGTAAGATTCCAAATTTAGGATATGTAACAAAGTCCATTGATCCAATCATGATTAAAGAAGCAATTACAAAACTTCAGGACAACGGGAATTAATTGATGTGACAATGAGTGTGAAAACAATGAATCCGTTACGATTTAGTAAAATTCTCATAGTTGATGATTCTGCATTTATGAGAACGTTTGTAAAAAGAACTCTCAAAGAAGCACAGATTGGAAGTAGATATTACGAAGCAAATGATGGAAAGGAAGCAATTTCCAAGTATGTTGCTTTTAGACCTGATGTTACAATCATGGACATTGTAATGCCTAATGTCGACGGAGTAAAAGCCACAATGGCAATCAAACAATATGATCCTAATGCAAGAATCATTGTTATTTCATCAAAAGACAATAAAGAAACAGTACAAGATGTAGTAGAGAAAGGTGGGGCAAGGGACTATCTTCTCAAACCATGTGATTCTAGTGCAATAGTGATGGCAGTGTCAAAACAAATAGTCGTTAGCAGACATAAAAAAAAACAATAATTTGAAATTCAGTACACGCCAGAAATTTTTCTATGTGATTTTGAATATTGGTAAAATTTATTCTAAATTAATTAATACAAAACTGAATACAATCATTTTGCTATATCTTGTTAATTGTATCAACTAATTTGTTCATGCTACATGGTTTTTGGAGTATGGCAGTAACACCTAATTCTTCTAAATATGTAAATGAACTTCCATCATTACCAGTCACCATGATTATTTTGGCATTGGGATTTATTTTGTGTATATTTTCTGTTGCGTATATGCCATCAAATTTTGGCGTCACAGAATCTATTGTCACTATGTCTGGTTTGTGTTTTTCATACAAATCTACTGCTTCCTTACCATTATGCCCAGTTCCCAAAACATCTATTGAGCAGAGTTCAAGAAACTCTGAAATACCTTCTGTAACTCCATGTAATCATCAATTACAATAACTTGTGGCTTTACCTTCATCATTAGTTATGAATTCTTACATGCTAATACTGATTGTTTGTAATGATTTACAAACAATTCCAACATATCAGATAATCTAAATCTCCAATAACGATTCACATCTCTGTAGAATTGTACTTGAAATCATGATCTTACAAAAAATACTGTCGAATAATTGATACTATTCATCTAAATACTGATGTTACATCATAATTCTTATGGGCTATCCAGTTTCTGCTGACGAAAACGGAATCAATTTGAAACCTGAAAAAATGGAAAAAGAAAAACTCTATCATTGTATTTTTAAAAATAAAGCAATGCTGGTTTTCAAAGATTCTCAAGATGTCTTAAATTGCTATGAGATTGAACAAGAGGATTTAGTTGAGAAAATTAGAAAAGCTAGTAATGAAGATGATCTTGAAAAATTATTTGAAGACTATCTTAATGGGCAAAACCTGAAAAATTAATAAAAGCCGGAGAAAGTTTTGTTATAACAGGAATTCAAAATTGAGCGACCCTAAAAAATTAAAAGATGCAGAAGATATTTTGTCTGAATTTGACTCTAGAACTAAACCTGAACCAACACCAGAACCTGAACCAACACCAGAACCTGAACCAACACCAGAACCTGAACCAACACCAGAACCTGAACCAACACCAGAACCTGAACCAACACCAGAACCTGAACCAACACCAGAACCTGAACCACAATTATCCGCACCAGAACCTGAACCACAATTATCCGCACCAGAACCTGAACCACAATTATCCGCACCAGAACCTGAACCACAATTATCCGCACCAGAACCTGAACCACAATTATCCGCACCAGAACCTGAACCACAATTATCCGCACCAGAACCAACAAGTGAAACTTCTGAAACCCATCATCCTCCTGAAGAACGTGATGTGATTTTTGTTGGCACTAAACCTATTATGACTTATGTCTCGGCAACTTTAACTCAACTTTCTACAAGACCTACTGTGACAATTAAAGCCAGAGGGAAAAGAATTACTCAAGCAGTTGATGTGTCTCAAATGATTGTAAAAAGAATGGATTCAGTGGGATATGTTATTAGTGACGTAAGAATTTCATCTGATTCTCTTACTTCACAAGATGGGAAACAACGTAATGTTTCCACTATGGAAATTGATATTTCAAAAAATTAGTTTAAAAAAAATAATTCTAATTGTATCTTTAGTTTCTATTATCATTTTACTTCTTAGTTTTACTGGAAATTCCTGCGGTATACAACATATGTTGATTTTAAATGACGTTTTCTCCTACGAGGACTCACTTGATCCTGAATTATGTGAAATGATTGTTGAAAAAATTGATTTTTTCAATGATTCATGTGAACCTCAAATTGAAATTTTGGATTGTGGTTAATAGACGGTGTCCATCAAAAATATTATTCCAAAATAAACTAATACGAAACTTAGACTGACCATCAAAATTTTGTAATTCTTATTGGATAGGATCATTGAACTTTTTGAGGCAAGAAATGAAACTATGCCCAACCATGCAAAATCCATCCAAATATGTAATGCAAACAAAATTAGAATTCCTGCAAATGCCCAAATCAGCATTGCATCTGAAATTAATTTAAAACCAATTGTAACCCACCAGATAATAAAAAATGGGTTTAATGCACTAAGTAAAATTCCTGTAATTAATGGACTTTGTTTAGGCCTTATCTCTGAAATTTCTTTTTTTGAAAATACTGTTTTAATCTGAAGAATTGCAAATACAAAAAGTGTAATTGCACCTAAAATAGAAATTATTGTTCTAAATTCTGGAAATATTTCTAAAGAAAATACACCTACTCCCAATAGTATGATTAATGGAAATTCTACAATTGAATGGCCAATTGCCATCTTAATCCCAGACCTTGCACCTTCTCTTAATCCGTATGATATATTGGCTGCAAAAAGTGGTCCTGGTGCCATTACTCCTGATGCTGAAATGGCAATAACTAACACTGCAAATTCTAAAAACTGTTCCATTATCTATGAATTACAAGTAGTTTCATAATGAAATAAACATAATTGAAATTTTTATCTATACATAGAATCTTTGAGATGTTTTGATTCTTCATGTGCTTCTTTAATCACTTCTTCAGCTTTTTCTGCTTCTTTTTGTAATGATGGTATGTTACATGAAGCTCCTGGAATCAATTTTGACATTGCCATGCAAAGATTTGCACTTGATTTGAAGTCTGGCCCTTTTCCATTTGTATGAAAAATTATGACAATTACATCCTGCTTTGTGATGCTTCCTTCATTTAACAGGATTCCTGGAATTCCTGGAACTGTTCCATGTTCTAACACTTTCAATCCTGCATCTCTGATTTTTTTTCTAGCAGACTCGGTACTACCAATCCCAATCATCTCCTCATTTCCTTTAGGATCTTTTATTGCGACACTGCTGACGATTAGTCCTATTCTGTGTTTTTTAGCCCATCCCAACATTGCGTTAGCTGCAACTCTATGCAAAGACTGTTCAAGAGTTAGATATGATAAAAACACCCCCACTTTCAAACTTTCATTAACAAAAATTCTAGTTGGAAAATTTGGCTTTCCATTTTTAATGATGCTTATTGGCGGAAAACTCTCAGAATCTATTATTCCTGCTAATTCAAAACTTGATGTGTGTATCATTGATTCTGTTGCAATTGCACTACTAAATCCTACTGATGGGAAACCATCAATTAGATACCCTCCTTCCAATTTCAATGATTTGATCTCTTTAATTTTAATTTCAGGAATCAATAGACTATCTTTGTCTTGATTAGATAATATCTTTTATCTAGTTTCTAATCTATTCTTGTAATTTTCTAATTAATGCCGCATAAATAAATGGCAAGATTGTGGTTACTTCTGCATGCAGTGTTGATTGTTTAGCTTTTTGTGTAACTTTGCCCCATGAAATTGCTTCTCTAACTAATGCCCCACTAAGACTTCCGTCAAATTCTTGTGCAGTTGTTATGTAAAACGCGTAATCTAGTCCTTCTCTATATTGATTCCACCATAACGTGTGGTGTTTTGAAATCCCACCCCCAATCATAAAGGCACCTGATTTTTCAGCTTTAAAAATAAACCCCGAAAGTAAATCTGCATCTCCTGTCATGTTTAGTTTAAAATCACTGTGTTTTTGTGCAAAAAGCCAAATTTGACTGCCCACTGCTCCATCCATAATTCCTGGAACAACTACGCTTACATTGTTTTTATGTGCCCAATAAAGAAATGAATCTTCTCCTAAATGCTTTCCAATCATCTTGCAAATCTCTGCAGTAGTCATCTCTTTTGTCCCGTTTTGATACTCTTCTTCTAAAAATGCCTGCATTTTCTCTTCAATGAGTGGTCCGTAACTATCCATTGGAACAAGCACATTTCCTAATCTGTGAATGTTTTGATTTGCCAATTCCATATCATCCATCGTAAATGATCCTTCTTTGTAATGTGAAAAATGTCTTGCAATATCATGATCAAGTGCACCACAAGTAGTTATTGCAACATCAAACCATTTATTTTTGATCATATTTTTTATAATTCCTCTTAGTCCTGTTGAAACAACAGCTCCCACAAATGATACAAATCTAAGACATTGTTTATCTAAAATCATTTCAGTTAAAATCTCTAAACCGTCAGAAAGATTTACTGATTCAAATCCCCCTGATTTAGATAATTCTTCAAAAATATTTTCTATTGTTGTATTAGAATCAATTTCAATATCTTTTACTGGACGACCAGGTTCTATCATGATTTTATTCGTTGATGGCAAGTATAAAATTCTGCCTTAATTGAAACGTTTTCTATTCCTTCTAAGAAAACTTTAAACCCGTCTAATAACACCAATTTTCAAATGGTTGATAGAATTAAAGTTGGTTTGGTAGGTATTGGTAATTGTTTTGCAGGATTAATACAAGGAATAGAATACTATCGTCGAAACCCCTCTCAAGAAGTTACAGGAATTATTCATGATAAATTAGCCGGTTATGGAATTCATGATATTGATTTTGTTTGTGGATTTGATGTGGGTGAAAATAAAGTTGGAAAACTACTCAATGAAGCTATTTATGAATACCCAAACATGGTTGACTGGATTTCTAGAGATGAAATGCCAAAAACCGATGCTAAAGTCTATGAAAGCCCAATATTAGATGGTGTTGGGGTATGGGTTGAAAATAGAATCAAGCCCATTGAAAGCTCTAAAACACCTGAACAGATTGCTGATGAGGTAAAAAAAATAATCAAAGACTCTGGTGTTGAAATTATTGTATCTTATTTGCCTGTGGGCTCAGACAAAGTAACTGAATTTTGGGCTCAAATCTGCCTTGACACTAGTACTGCTTTTGTTAATTGCATTCCGTCCTTTATTGCATCTGATGAAAAATGGGCAAAAAAGTTTGAAGAAAAAAATATTCCATGTATTGGTGATGATATCAAAGGACAAGTAGGTGCAACTATTGTACATAGAACATTAGCAAAATTATGCAGTGACAGAGGAACTAAAATTGAAAAAACTTACCAAATCAACGTTGGTGGAAATACTGATTTTCTAAATATGAAAGAACAAGATAGATTGGCTTCAAAAAGAATTTCAAAAACAGAAAGTGTTCAAAGTCAACTTCGTGAAAGATTGGATGATGATCAAATCTATGTGGGTCCTTCTGATTTCATTCCCTTCTTAGGTAATACTAAACTCATGTTTATGAGAATTGAAGGTCGCCAATGGGCAAACATTCCTTACAACATGGAAGTTCGTTTAGAAGTTGATGACAAAGCAAACTCTGCTGGAATTGTAATTGATGCAATTAGATTAGCTAGAATTGCACTTGATAGAGGTGTTGGTGGCCCAATTAAACCTGCTAGTGCTTATTTGATGAAACACCCAATAGAACAAACTTCAGATGTTAAAGCAAAAGATGAATGTGAAAAGTTTGTTGCTGGCGATTAATTACTGAAATGTGTTTGAATCTGAAAATCTGATTTTTCTACTTGGCTCATATTTATCAAGTGTGAATTCTTTGCTTCTTTCACTCTCACCGTTTAATTTGATCATTTTTGTTGTTACAATTTTGTTGTTTTCTGACAAATCTACAATAACGCTGCTTCCGCCAAATCTTTGATTCTCTACATTTGCGGCAAGTATGGGTATTCTATTCTCCAATGCCCTGACCTGAACATACATCTGCCATGGTACAATGCCTCTTCTGACTATTCTACTTGGTGACAATAGAACTTGAGCTCCTTTTTTTGCTAGAACGTTGGCAACATTGGGAAATACCATGTCATAACAGATTATTATCCCAAACTTACATGCAGTATTGAAAATTTTAGCCTCTTTTCCTGGTTTTACATTGCCTCGTTCATAATCAAATGGGTGGATTTTTTCTTGCCTGCCTATGAATTCCCCATCAGGCCCAATAACTGGGGCGATTATTGATGTATTTTTTGTGATTTCGTAAAATGCTCCTGGAATAATCGTCATTGCAAAATCTCTAGCAATTTTCTTAAATTCTAAAAACTCCAAATCAAAATCCTCAATCACGTTGTTCTTTAGCCATTGCTCAGGCAGGCATACAATTTCTGTCTCTTTTCTTCCTAGTTTTTTTAAGATCTCTGAAACTCTTGATATTCCTTTTTGATTCGAATCGTATGATTTGGTTTGAATCAGTCCTAATTTAACCATAAATTTAGAATTCCTAATCGGTAATTATACGATGTGAGCGGGAAAACTCATACCCTTCAGGGTTGGGATGAGAGCAAACACACTACAACTCAAAACAAAACACAACTAAATACTCAAATCCAATACATATGTAATCAATCACATGTTAGAGTTAGGCAAATACGGTCGTATCATTGATATGAACATGTATCATTTGTTACGTAAAGCTGAAAATGGATTGTGTTCAGATATACTACTGCGGGAGCCACAGGAATGTACGCCTGTGGAGATCAGAAACTCGGTTGTTGAAGTAGGGATAAATTAACTACGGCAAAAAAAGAGAATATCTTGTGCGTGGTGAACTACCAATGACTAAAGTCCATTGGCTTCTTCCTGTTCTATTGTTTGTGTGCATCAGACGTTCAAGGGAAAGCCCGAGAAAATCTGAAACCATTTTTTTAATTTAAAATAATGTGGACATCTTTGTGCCTAATCTTAGTTTTCAATTGATTATGTGATATGCTCAAAAATTTTGTATTACGAACCAATTTATTTTTTTATAATTTGCGATGACTATCCTAACCGTTACGAAAAATATGATAACAAAACAAGAAAAATTACTCAATTATGTCAACTAAACTTGTTAACCATCGATTATCCTATCTAATGCAAAATTGTTGTTATTGGTTCATGTAAAAAAAGTTGAGATCTTTGGTTTCAAATCATTTGGGTTTAAGAATACTACAGTTCAATTTGAACCTGGACTCGTTTCGATCTCCGGCCCAAATGGATCTGGTAAAAGTAACATTTTGGATGCCATTATTTTTGCAATGGGGGAAAACAAACCCAAAGTGATGAGGGTCGATAAATTACGATCATTAATTCATGATATTGAGGGAAATCGCCGTGGACCCAAAATGGCAAGATCTAGTGTCCACTTTGATAATTCTGATAGAAAAATCCCTGTAGATTCTGATCTTGTTGAAATAACAAGAGAAATGGATGAAAATGGAGAAAATACATACTATCTAAATAAAAAGAAGACTAACCGAAGCCATATTCTTGATTTGCTCGATATGGCTAATGCCGGACTTGGTCAACTAAATGCTGTTCAACAAGGAACTGTAACTAGAATTTCTGAGTTTACCTCAGAAGAGAAAAGGAAAACAATTGAGGATTTAATTGGTTTATCATATTTTGATGAAAAAAAGACTGAATCTATAAAACAACTTGATGAGGCAGACAGGCGATTAGAAATCGCACTTGCAAAAATGGGTGAAATTAAAAAAAGAATAGATGAACTTGAAGAAGAACGAAACCAAAAATTACGGCATGACATTTTGGAACGTGAATTAAATCGGTACAAGGCAATCGCTGCTGCAAATAAAATGAAAATTATTTCAGGTCAAAAATCATCTAAAGAATCTTCTTTGCATACACTTACTGCAGAAATTACAAAATTTGATGATGAAAGAAATACTTTACGAACAGAAATTGATTCTCTTGAAACTGAAAAATCTAAATTGATGGCAGAAGCTAATGATTATAGTCAAGCAAAAGCATCCCTTGATGTTGAAATAAGTTCTGCAATGGAACAATATGAAATTCATAATAGTGCAATCTCTGCATCAAAGAAAAGACTCGAGCAAATTGAAATTAGGATTCCAGAAATAAGAAATGAGATTGAAGAAATCAACCAAGTTAGAAATGATATCAATTCACAGATCAATAGAATTAAGGAATCAATAGAAGAAACAAATTCAAAGAAAAATAAAATTAATGAGGATTTAGACCTTGTTGATTCTCAAAGAAATGATGTTCTAAATGCACAATCAAAAGCTGCAGCTAAAAAATCTGAAATCGATAATAAAATCAAATCTTTAACAAATGAACTTAATCAATCTGAACTAAAATTATCCAAAATCCAAAATGAAAAAGAAGAATCAACAATTAAAATTAAAACAAATTCTACAAAGTTTAATGAATTACAAGAAGATATAGCAAAACTATCTCAATACAAATCTCAATTAGAATCTATGATTAATAATCACACTGCAACTATTTCTGAATTAAAATCTAGGATTTCAAAATTACGTGAAAGAAAATCCAAGATTAACAATGATATGGATGAATTAGGATTAATTTTAGAAAAATCTAGTAAAGCTGCAACTCAATACGAATCAAAAATTAAAACAGTAAAAGGATTCATGCACGAAGATTACACTGTTGCAAAATTAAAAGAAGATGCTGACAAACTTGGAATAGAAGGTTTAGTATATGAAATGATTTCATGGGACAAACAATACGAACGTTCTGTGATGGCTGTCAGTTCTGATTGGATTAAGGCAATTGTTGTAAAAGACTTTGCAACATTACTTGGGATTGCAGAAGTAGCTCGAAGTAAAAATCTACCAAAACTGAAAATTATCCCACTTGAAGCCATTCCACAATTCAAACTAAAATTACCTAAAGAATCAGGAGTGGTAGGCATTCTTGCAGATTATGTGACTTGTATTCCTGCATATTCGGCACTTAAAACATTCTTGTTTGGAAATATTGTGCTTACTGAAACACGTGAATCTGGCTATAATGTATCTCAATTGGGTTACAAAGCAGTAACTATGGATGGTGAATTCTTTGAAGCAAAAGGAGGAACTGTTGTAATAGACATCAATTCAAAGATTTCAAAACTTACAAAATTAATTTCGATGAGCAGTGATATTGATGGTTTATTCCAATCTATTGGTTTGATCAAAAAATACATGCTAAAGAAAAAGCATTCTTTGAAGAAATTAGATGATTCTATCCAATCGTATTCTGAAAGACTTTCTATCTCTGAAAACTCTCTTACTTCTGCAAATGAGAATTTTGCCAATTTGAAATCAAGAATTACTTCTGCAATTAATATGAAAGATCAATTAACAAAAAGAATTTCTGAATTAACTTCAAGAAATGCAACCATTGAATCTGAGATATCTACAACTGAATCTCATGCAGAATCATTACGTCAACGTATTGCAATTGTAGAGGAAAATTATGCTAGTGGAGAGCAAACTCGTATTGCAAATGAATTATCTAGAATTAATCTAAAGAAAGCGGAAATTGAAAAGCTTTACACCACAATTATGAATGAATACCGTGATAAATCTTCTCAACAAACAACTTTACAAACTCAAGATAACCGAGAAAAATCTCAATCTGATCGTCTATATAATGAAGAAAATTCTTTGAATTTGGAATACAAAGAATTAGAGGAAAAAATTCTAGACTTGGAAAAACAAAAAGAATCAAAGAGTGAAATTCTTATAAAATTAAGAGAAAAAGAGCAGGAACTCATATCTACATCTGGCTCATCAATTGAAAATCTAAAAGAATACGATGATAAACTCAAAATTCTGTCTGAAAAAGACAGAGAAATTACAAAACAAATCAATTCAGTGGAGCGCCAAACTGATTCCTTGAATAGGGATTTGCATGATTTAGTTGAAAACGAAGTCAAATTACAGCAAATTCTTTCCTCATTTGGCTTTGATAAAGACGTGGAAACCTTTGATGTTGAATCAATTGTTCAGGGGTTGACTGCAGAACTAAATACCCTTAATGCATTAAATGCCAAGGCTCCAGAAACCTATCTTGAAGTCTCTTATGGATATCGTTCAATGTCGACAAGAAAGAATTCTCTTGAGGAGGAAAGAAATTCCATTGTCAAATTCATTGAAGATATAGAGAAAGATAAACGACAAACATTCTTGGATGCATTTGATAAAGTCGATAAAGAAATCCGTTTAATTTTCAATAAAATGACTGAGGGTAATGCTTGGTTAGAATTACAAAATGAAGATGACATCTTTAATTCTGGAATTTCTTATCTAATTCAATTCCCTAACAAACCAAAAAGAGAATCAACATCAATTAGTGGTGGTGAGAAAACATTGGCAGCTATTGTATTTGTACTTGCATTACAAAAACTAAAACCTTCTCCATTTTACCTGTTTGATGAAGTAGATGCACATCTTGATGCTCCAAACTCTGCAAGATTGGCAAAAATTTTAGAAGAAAGATCTCAAGAAAGTCAATTCATTATGGTTTCTCTAAAAGACTCTGTAATACAGAAAGCCAAATTGATCTATGGTGTTTTCCCAAAGAATGGGGTTTCAAATGTTGTTATTTACAAAGATAAACGAATGCCATCTGTACATACTTCCTAGTCTAGTTTTACGTGACATGCAGAATAATGTCCATCGATAATTTCAACTAAATCTGGTTCTTCAATGCATTTTTCAATGACGTAAGGACATCTTGCTCTGAATCTACATCCTTGGAAAACGTCTTCATCTGTTGCATCTTTGATTCGAATTTTCTTTTCTTTCTTTAGATTGTCCGGATCTGGCTCTGAAATTGCATCAATTAATGCTTGAGTGTAAGGATGCTTGGGTTTCAGTAAAACTTGGTTAATTAGTCCTATCTCCACAATTTTCCCCATATACAAGACCCCTATTCTTTGACCAAAATATCTGGCAGTTGCCAAATCATGAGTGATATAGATAAATGAAATATTGTATTTTTTCTGTAAATCCTGCATTAATTCCAGCATCTCTGCTCTAATTGAAACATCCAACATCGAGACTGGCTCATCTGCAATGATGATCTTTGGCTTTAATGATAATGCTCGTGCAAGAACTACTCTTTGTCTTTGCCCTCCCGATAACATATGTGGGTACTTTTTTATAATTTCATCAGCAGGTTCTAGTTTTACTTCTTGTAGAACTTCAATTACTCTCTTTAATCTGTCTTGTTTGTTTCCAACATTGTGGATTTCAAGAGGTTCTGATATAATATCTCCAATTTTCATTCTCGGATTAATTGAATCATATGGATCTTGATGAATCATTTGACAATTCATTCTAATTTTTTCTAAATTCTTCTTTTTATTGTCAATTTCATATCCTTCAAAAAAGATCTTTCCCGAATCAGGTTGAATTGATCTAAGAATTAATTTTGCAATAGTTGACTTTCCTGAACCTGATTCTCCAGCTAACACCAATACTTCTCCCATTTTAAGTGAAAATGAAACATCATCTGTAGCTCTGACTGTTGCTGTTTTTCCACCAAACATTCCTTTTTTATCAAAATATTTCTTCAAATGTTCTACTTTTAGAATTTCAGTCATTGATTATTGTTGAATTAAGAAGTATATCAAGAAATATGATTTATGCGTAAAATTTGGGATAACGCATTTATGTTAAAAAATGACGGAATTAATACTTGAGCAACACTTTACAAAAAAATCTAGATTACAAAAAATATGTAATAGATGATAGACTCCGATACTTTAAACCTCATGCCAGTAAAATTGAAAAAACATTTGCTGAAGAGATATTTTTTAGTTTGAACAGATGTTGTAAATTCATACATCCTAAATTCTTTTATGATAAAAAAGGTTCAGATTTGTTTGAAAAAATTTGCACGTTGCCTGAGTATTATCCTACTAAAACAGAAATTGAGATTTTAAAACAACTCCAAGATGAATTGCCTCCCTATCTTGACAAAACTTTTCGGGTTGTTGAATTAGGTAGTGGTGCATCTGTAAAGACAAGAATAATTCTTGATATTTTCACAAAATTGTGTGGTCATGTTGAATACTTCCCTATTGATATATCTGAGATTCTTACAGAGAGTTCTGAGAATCTCTTAAAGGATTATGAACATTTGCATATAACTGGAATAATCGATACCTATGAAGGTGGTTTAGAATTTCTAAAAAATTATGACGATAAAAAAAATTTAATTCTATTTTTAGGGTCTAGTTTTGGCAATTTCTCTCCAATGGATGGGCATGAATTTTTACAAAAAATAAATTCTACAATGAAACCAGGTGATCTCTTTCTCATTGGACTTGATTTAGTCAAGGATAAACAGATTTTAGAATCTGCCTATGATGATTCACAAGGTGTAACTGCAGAATTCAACCTAAATATTCTTTCTAGAATCAATGATGAACTTGATGCTGATTTTAATTTGAACAATTTCTCACATCATTCACTTTACAATGAAAGTGATCAAAGAATTGAGATGTATTTGAAATCTCTAGTTAATCAATCAGTAGTAATTTCCAAATCGAATCTTTTGTTGAATTTAAAAAAAGATGAATTAATTCACACTGAATATTCTCACAAGTATAGATTATCTCAAATCCGCAAACTTCTTGATGATGTAGGCTTTGAAATTAAACATACGTGGTTAGATGACAAGAATCATTTTTCATTAACTTTGGTATCAAAAATTTAGATATTTTCTGCGCATCTAAAGCCTGAGAATAGCCAACGTTCATCCAGTCTGAAAAAATTCCTATAACTTCCTCTGATTGACATTTTTGGAGTTGCAAAGGAGCCCCCTCTCAAAACTTTTTGATTTGTAAACCATTTGTCATTATACTCATCAAATCCTGATTTGAATCCTGGATATCCTGTAAATTCTGATGAAGTCCATTCCCAAACATCGCCGATCATCTGCTGGCATCCTGATGGACTAACTCCATTTGGAAATGCTCCAATTTCAGAACATTTCCAATAATACAATTCAAGTAAATTGCATTTGTCATTAGTTGGTTCGTCGTTTCCCCATGGGTAGATTGTCTTTTCTTGTTTTTCTTCATTCCAACAAGCAGCTTTTTCCCATTCTGCTTCTGTAGAGAGTCTTTTTCCTGCCCATTTACAATATGCATCGGCCTCATAATAGCTAACATGGCATACTGGCTCATCTGGATTGATTTTCCTAATTCCTAAAAAATCTCTAACATTCCACTCATCATTAATTTTTTCCCAATACATTGGTGAATTCCATTTGTTTGCTTTTACTTTCTCCCATCCGTCAGATAGCCAATATTTGTATGTCTCATACCCTCCATCTTCCATAAATTTTAGGTATTGCTGATTAGTAACTGGAAAAATATCTATCTTGTAATCTTTTAGGTACACTTTGTGTTCTGGAAGTTCAATGTCATAACAAAAGTTTTTTCCATTATATCCCATTTCATATAGTCCGCCCTTAATGCATGCTGATTTTTTATCCGTCTCATTTGGTTTTGCCACTTTGTTTTTTCTTATTGGTCTATATTGTTCAGCCAGAAGATGTTGCAAATCATATACTAGGAGTTCTTGATGCTGACATTCGTGATGAAATCCCATTGTAATTACTTTGATTGCATGTTCATCTAACGTTTGAGATTCAATAAATCTCTCTACTCTCTGATTAATTGTATTAAAGTATTGAAAAATTTGATCAACAGTTGGTCTTGAAATAACTCCTCTCAATCCTTTGTCATGAGGAACTCCAAATTGTTGATAATACGAATTTAGATACTCTGAGAATTCTTTTGAATAAAATTCATAGTTTTTATCTAATTTGCTCATAATTGCTTCATATATCCAACTAACATGACCAATATGCCATTTAGGAGGACTCATAAAAAATGCAGTTTGAACAACAAAATCATCTTTTTCTAAAGTTTTAACAAGTTCTAATGTTCTACTTCGAGTTTCTCTAAACTGTTCCAATAATGCTCCTTTTTGATCTAATTCTTGATTAGATGACATTATTGAGAAATTATCTTTTTTCTATTATTATATTTGTGGCTAAATTTCATCTAATACCCTCTGGCAAAAATAGGAATTGACACACTTTGTTCTTGACAGTATACACATTTTAGATTCGAATTTTCACTGCCAAATGGAATAACTCGGATATCTGCACCTGTCTCTTCTTTGATTTTTTCCTCACATTCTAACTTTCCACACCATGGTGCGTTAAGGAAACCCCCGTCCTCAATTTTAGATTTGAATTCTATATATTCTGAAATATCTGTGGTATTTTTTCTTGCTTGTTCTTTGGCATTTTTTAGCATCTCTTTTTGAATTTCATCCAAAATTGTGGATATTTTTTCAACTTCATTACAACTCAAAGCTGCTTTTTCTCTATTGTATCTCTTTGCAACTACCATGCTTTGTTTTTCAATATCTTTGGGGCCTATCTCGATTCTTAACGGAACTCCCTTTAATTCCCAATCATTAAATTTGTAACCTGGAGATAATTCACTTCTGTCATCAACATATACTCTGATTCCTTTTGATTCTAAATTATTTTTGATTTCATCTACTTTGAATAGGACTTTTTCTTTACCTTCATCATTTTTATAAATTGGAACAATCACAACTTGTGTTGGTGCTACATTTGGTGGTAATACCAGACCTTTGTCGTCTCCGTGTGTCATGATCATTGCACCTATTAATCTCCATGAAACTCCCCATGACGTCTGCCAAGCAAAATGTTCTACATTGTCTTTATCTGCAAATTTGACTTCAAATGGTTTTGAAAAATTTTGTCCTAGAAAATGAGATGTGCCCATTTGCAGTGCTTTTCCATCTGGCATGATTGATTCCATTGTGGTTGTATATACTGCACCTACAAATTTCTCTTTTTCACTTTTCTTTCCTATTGTTACGGGAATTGCTAATTCCTCTTCTACAGTATTTTTGTAAATCTCTAAAATTTTCATTACTTCTTTTTCTGCTTCTTCTTGAGTTGTGTGAACAGTATGGCCTTCTTGCCACAAAAATTCTGATGTTCTAAGAAATGGTTTTGTTGCTTTAATTTCAGCTCTTAAGGCTGTGTTCCAAAAATTGATTTTTAATGGCAAATCTCTCCAACTTTGGATCCATTTGGAATACATTGTATATGCCAAGGTTTCTGATGTTGGTCTTAGAGCAAGTTTGTCCCCAATTACATTTGTTCCTGAATGAGTTACCCAAAATACTTCTGGATTAAATCCTGCAAAATGTTTTTGTTCTTTTCCTAACAACGATTCTGGAATCAAAATTGGTAGAAATCCATTTCTGATGCCATTTTTTGCAAATTTTTTATCAAATGTACTTCTCAATGATTCCCAAATGGAATAACCATCCGGTCTTAGCACGATTAATCCTTTAACCGGTGCATAATCTGCAAGTTTTGCTTTTAGGACTACCTGAGTATACCACTCACTAAAATCTTCATTTTTTGAAACTGTGATCCCTACGTCTTCTTTACTCAAACTAAAACTCCAAGAATTAATTTAACTAATGAGCCTTTCGTGAGAATTTTAACGTTGTAGCTTTATTTCAGAATTTTAAAGAGAATCCCCTTTACAGAGAACTTTGCCCATTACTCTACTTTGGAAATTTGGACACACAAAACACTGGATGAATTGGATTTCTTCTTTCAATACTGGACAATCTACATACTCTTGTTTCATTTTTTTGAGCATTTTTGGACTAACGCCTTTTAGTTTTAATTTTCCTTTTTCATCCATCATGCCTGATGTTTTTAATTCATCTTTGACTTCTTGTGGCAGCTTTTGTCTTCCTTCTTTTTCATTAATCTCTACTTCGTATTTGTGTTCTAGTTCTGCCATGTTTAATCATAAAACATACGGTGATTTATTACTAGCGTTTTTTGGATCTCAAAAAAGTTTAAACTTTAATTAAAAGAACCAAAAGAGGGTTTAAACCCTTTTGAGTTTATAACTATACAATGAAATCCAGATCAATTACAGTATTTGAGCAGTATATTCAAAGCCCAAATACTAGAGAGCAGTACTTATACCATTTAACCAAATTTACACAACATTACAAACTCCAATCAATAGACTCAATCTTGGAATTTGAAACCAATGAACTTAAAGAGAAAATGCTAAATTAATTCTCAGCATATGAAATTAAGATCAAGTTTTTATCTGTCAAAGATTAACTGTGCAGACAATATTTCAATCAGTCAGTCTCAAAGATCATCAATTATGCCATCAAAAATGTAGTCTACTTTTACAAGAACCTGAAATTAGATTTGCTGCATTTTTGGATATCCTAGGGAGCCACATCCATGGATGACAGGCAAAGTCATAGTGTTGGACGAATAGGAAATAAAAATTAGACTTTTGATAATTATTGGACTTGCTATAATTTCAATTTAACAAATAGAAAAATACAGGTCAGAGAACTAGACAATAATGGTAAATCCACTTGATTTAACACTTGAATCTTTGCAGAGTGCACAGGATGCAATAGATGAGATAAAGGTGAGAAAAAACATCACATCAGAAAAACAAACGCTTTAAGACTATGGCCAGATCATAAAACATCTAGAGGATTCTATAGCCTATATGATTAATGCTGTTGTAATATTTCAGAAGTATGAAAAGGCTTTGTAAATGACTCTATTGTCCCAAAATAATTACAGTTTTTGCACCTATAAAATGCAGTTCCGCTTGAATGTGTTGCAATCACCTCAGGTTCGTTCTTTGAGCAATCCTGTTTGAAATAGTCATGCTTGCTTATCATGTTTGTTCTGTACAAAATTTGTATTTAATCTTGATCATAATCTATGTTTACTAGAACACAACAATACAATACACTTAGAAATGATTTTTTCCTTCTAGGCATTGCAAATCTGTATGGTTCTATCAATTCAAATCCTAATGGATTCAACCCAGTATGTTTGACTATACAAACCAAAATTCATCAATTCCCAAAATTATAGAAATAGTTACAATGAATAATAAGAGTCTAGTTTTCATTTTCTAATTTTCCAGAAATCTAAAACGATCAATCATAATCTACAGTTACTCGTAGATCAATTTTGATTGGAACAGGATTACCATTTTCATCAATTAAATTAGAAGGCGCATCAACAAGGCCATAACCACTTAAACAATTCACTTTCTCAATAAACTGTACTACCAAGGTCCCTCGAATGTAATAATTTGGTTATTTTTCTGATTCTCACATCTGACTTGTTCATCTTATGGAATTAGTTCTTCTATCATATTCTAAACTTAATTGTAATGTATTGTATGACTCAAAATTCATTGCAGTAATTTCCAATCTCCCATAACCATCCCCATACGAATCAAAATATTCTCCATTTTCAGGATATTTGTCAATAAACGCCTTGTAAGATTTGGTTTCATAAAACAGCGCTTTTATTTCTTCATCAGACTTGCCAGGAAGTACATCATCCCAATTATTTTCTATTTGGTTTACAATATGAGGCATGATACTGATTACAAACAATACAAAAATTGAACAAGCAATTGCCATTCCCATGTAAATTGCAATTTTAGACAATGTTTCCGTATATCATAACATCCTAGAGAAATGATTATTCATGTGCATGATGACTAAAAATATTTTTTATAACGTTTGATAAAATCTCAATTTTATCAAATCCATACAGATTTGTAACATGCAGTTACAAGTACTAACTGATTCAAATTAATCGAGAGATATGAATCTACGATCAGATCTCTTAACAAGGTTTAGTTGGCAAAAGTGTAGACACTACTTTAATATAATTAGCAATTTTTTCCAAATCAGAAACCCATTGCTTGTAATTTTTGACGTTGAAGGTGTTTTATATGATGAAGAATATCTTCCCATTCTCGCAGAAAAACTCCACAAAGAATCTGAGATATGGGAAATTACTAAACAAGGAATTCAAGGTAAAATCAATTGGGAAGATGGTTTGAGAACAAGAGTTGCTGCTCTTAGGGGTCTTGATGAAAAAACATGTCAGGAAGTTGCTGACGCATTACCAATTATGACTGGTGCAAAAGAGTTGTGTAGAGTCTTAAAATCTGCTGGTTGGAAACTCATGGCAGTTTCTGGAGGTTTTACATTAATGATGGATAGATTACAAAAAGAATTGGACCTTGATTATGTTTTTGCAAATGAATTAAAATTCAAAGATGGAAAACTAGATGACGTTGTAATCCATGTTGATTCTGATAAATCCAAATCTGCCAAAATAAAAATTGCAGAATGGGGAGAGAAAAAAGAAGATATTGTCTGTGTGGTGGATGGGGCAAATGATGTTAAATTATTTGACATTTGTGGCTTGGGCATTGCTTATAGAGCTCAGGATTTAGTAAAGGATTTGGCTACCACTACTTTGGAAGAAAAAGATCTCTCAAAGGTTTTAGATATTATTAACAAACATTACAAAATGGAATTGGAAACAATCACTCCTGCCTAAACAATTTTTTAGGTCGTCTTTTTAGTTATTTTACTTGCAAATTATCCCAATTCTCATTGAAAAAGAAATTGAACCCTTAGATGATATATCTGAACTAGTCTTGAAATCTTGCGAATTAAATGATGGTGACATAATTGTTATTGCACAAAAAATAATTTCAAAACAAGAAGGAAGAATTGTTAATTTATCTACTGTAGTTCCTTCATTACTATCCCAAGGAATTGGGTCTCAATATCAAAAGGATCCTCGCTTAATTGAATTAATTTTATCTGAAACAAAACGAATAGTCAGAATGAAAAACGGGATATTGATTGTTGAAACAAAAAATGGATTTATTTGTGCAAATGCAGGTATTGATGAAAGTAATGTACAAAAAGGATATGCTACTTTATTGCCCATAAATTCTGATATTTCTGCAGAATCAATTCGTTACAATATACTAAAACAAACTAACAAAAATGTGGCAGTCATTATTTCTGATACTTTTGGTAGGCCTTTCCGCATGGGTCAAACTAATTGTGCAATAGGCATTTCTGGATTAAATCCCATAATTGATTATGCTGGAACATTTGATTCTTTTCAAAAGATTCTACGTGTTACTGCAATTGCTGTAGCAGATGAGCTTTCTTCTGCAGCAGAATTGGTGATGGGAAAAGCCTTGAAATCCCCAATCGCAATAATTCGTAATTATTCATTTGAAATTGAAGAACATGTTATTGATGAATTAATTCGTCCAGAACACGAGGATCTTTTTAGATAATTCCTTTGTTTTCAATAGGATTATAATCTAAAGAAGAAAATTTCATATGAAAATGACAATTAATGCTGAATTACACTGTCATAATTCATTTTCAAATTTTCATGTTGGTGAAGAAGAGCCTCCATACGATTGTAATGTCTCAATAAGAGATCAACTTGATCGTTCATATAATTTAGGATTAGATGCAATTTTTGTAACAAATCATAACACCCTTGATGGATATCATCAATTACTTGAATACAAAAATGATCATGAAAAATTCAAAAAAATGGATGTTTTTCCAGCTGAGGAGATTACAATCGATAATGGGGCACATGTCTTGGCCTATGGAATTCATGATCAAATCCCTGCAGGAATTTCTCTTGAAGAAGTTATTGATAAAGTAAGAGATCAGGGTGGAGTGTCATCTGCCCCTCATCCGTTTAGTCTTCTGGATGCATTACGCGATAATGCAAAAAAATGTGATATGGTTGAAGTTTTCAATAGTAACAATGTTGACATCTTATCTAATGCTCGAGCAACCCAATTTGCATTGGATAACAACATGATTCAAGTTGCAGGTAGCGATTCACATGTCTTATCGACTCTTGGAAGATGTGTTAATGTAATTGATTCTGAAAATAATCTTGATGATATTTTACAAGCAATGAAACATGGAAAAATCCATGTTTCTCAAACAGGGTATGCATTACAATCAGAAACACTAGATCATCTGAAATACAAAATCAACAATTCCAAAGAATACTTGATTGACTATATTTCTGAACATTATCCAAATACAAAATGGCTTTTAACATTATTACTGAGAGTTTATGATTCAAATCAAAATAGTCACATGTGGTCTTTATTCTACAAAATTGCAATCTATTTGATGAGAAGAATTTCACAAAAAATCAATTTTCAAAATCAGGATCCAAGTTTTATGAAAGATAGACATCTGGCTACCATGTTCAAAATGGCATTGTGAATTAAAGTAGGACAAGCTAAACTCAAATAGATTTTAATATGACAAAACGTCCTTGATGAATTAGATATCGATGTCTGAATCTACTGAAAAAAAATTAGACGCAACTGGATTGTTTTGCCCAGAACCTGTGTTTAGAACAAAAATTGAAATCGAACGAATGCAAGTTGGTGAAACATTAACTGTGTCTGCAGATGATCCTGCTGCTGAAGATGATATCTCTAGATGGGTTACAAGAAACGGTCATGAATTATTACATTTATCCAAAGATGGCGATGTTATAACATTTCAAATTAAAAAGGTGAAATAGCCAGAATAATGACTACTGTAACTGATACAGATGTCTTGAGTCGTGTGGGAAATACTCCACTTGTAAAACTGAATTCCCTTTCTCATGGTAATGTTGAATATTTTGCAAAACTGGAAGGTCATAATCCATTTGGTTCTGTAAAGGACAGAGCGGCATATTGGATGATTAAAGACGGTGAAGAACGAGGAATTTTAACAAAAGGGAAAAGCATAATCATTGAACCAACTTCTGGTAATACTGGAATTGCGTTAACTGGTATTGCAAATGTATTGGGTTACAAAGTTGAGATAGTAATTCCTGAAAAAGCCAGCAATGAAACCAAGGATATCATTAGAAGTCTTGGCGCAAAAGTATTTGAGACAAGTGATGATTTATGTCCTAAAGTTGGGGCTGGAACAGATCAAAGTATTGCATTAGCTACATCCATTGCATCATCCAGACCTGATACATATTATTCTCCCAATCAATATGCAAACGAGGCAAATTTCAAGGGTCATTATGTTGGAACTGGTCCTGAAATTTGGAAACAAACTGAGGGAAAAGTGACTCATTTCTTTACAGGTGTTGGTACTGGTGGGACCATTACAGGTATTGGTACTTTTCTTAAAGAAAAAAATCCTAATGTAAAGATCATTGGTTGTCAACCCCAGCAAAATCATTTGATTCAGGGATGGAGAAACTTTGAAGAGTCTGCAAAACCCGATTTGTTTTTAAAACGAGAAGATGTTGTAGATGATTGGGTTTCTGTTGATAACAAAGAAGCATTTTCTGTAGTAAAAGAAGTATTTGAAAAAGATCGACTCTTGATTAGTCCTTCATCTGCAGCAGTTTATGCATGTATGAAGAAATATCCTATTGAAGGCACTGCATGTGTGGTAGGAATTTTTGCTGATGATGGGCGAAAGTTCAAGAGTGTTTATGCTGCACAAAATGTCATGTCTGAAGAAGAATTTGAACATTCTTTGAAAGAGGCAAAATACATGTCTGATTTAGCATATTAGGTGTTATTCTACTATTCTCTTTAATTCATTTTGATAAAAATCCCTAAATGATGTGTTCATTTCTCTTTCATGATTGAGGCATTTGTTGCTTTGTTCAGTGATTTTGTTTTTAATATCTTTACTCCATTGACTTTGCTGTTTGTCTTTAGGATCTGTAATTGATGGGTTATCTTTGATTTTCTGCATGATTTCTAATAATTCTAATCCGAGTTGTCTAAATTTACTTGTACGTAAAAGAAACATTTGAGATTCTTCTGTGTTAATCAAATTCATCATGGCGTGAACTTGATTATAATATTCTAAAGATTTATCATTATATTTTCTGAATTCATTCATTCTTTGCTCCCAATATTCTTTGGATGGTTTTGCTTCTACCTTGTAACTGAACTTAATTTCTGCTAATTCTACTCCTAATTCTGCTAGTTTTCCACTAATTTTATTAATTGATTTTTTTAGATTCTCTGTATCACTCATAGTATGCTGTCTCTTTACTTGCAAAATAGTTTAAACTTTTAATTTGTTCCATTCTTCTCTAGATTTTTTAGAATATTCTATCATACAATTTTCACAGAGTGAATCCCATTCATCAATTCCTAATTTTTTAAAATACTCTAGAGACCATTTGTATGTTGGAATTTTTCTATATTGGAATTGCTGAATTGTAAAGATATTTTTCTGTTGAAATTTTTTTAGACATTTTTTACATTGTGCATTTTTCATTCTTTCTTATCTGCACTTTCTGTTAGATATTTGTCAACATCAATTGCTGCCATACATCCATACCCTGCAGCAGTAACTGCTTGTCTATAATTTCTATCGTGGACATCCCCCGCTGCAAAAACCCCTTCAATATTTGTATGGGTTTTATTTTTTAAGACAATATAACCTTCATCATCTAAATCAATTTGATCTTTGAATAATTTTGTATTTGGCTCATGGCCTATTGCAATAAAAAGACCTCCAGCATCAATTGTTGTTTCTTCATTTGTTTTTAGATTTTTTAGAATCACTTGTTGCATTTTCTGATCTCCTTTGATGTCTATTACTACTGAGTCCCAATGAATTCTTATTTTTTCATTATTCAATGCACGCTCTTGCATTACTTTGCTTGCACGCAATTCATCTCTTCTATGTACAATGTGGACAGTTGTGGCAAATTTTGTAAGGAATGTTGCTTCTTCTATGGCGGAATCTCCTCCGCCAACTACGACTATTTCTTGATTTCTAAAGAATGGTCCATCACATGTTGCACAATACGAAACACCTTTCCCTGCAAATGTTTGCTCTCCGGCTAATCCCATTTTTCTTGGATTGGCACCCGTTGCAATAATCACTGCACGTCCCTCATATTCCTCAGAAGCTGTTAAAACTTTGAACGGGCTTCGTCTAAAATCTATATCCACTGCTTCATCATCAATAATTGTTGTTCCCATTCTTTGAGATTGTTTTCTCATGTCTATCATTAAATCTGGGCCCATAATCCCATTTTCAAATCCAGGATAATTTTCCACTTCTGTAGTGTTTACCAATTGACCTCCTGGAAGTATTCCTGATAAAATTAAAGTGTCATAACCTGCCCTGGAGCAATAAATTCCTGCAGTATAACCTGATGGCCCTGCACCAATAATGATTACATCGAACTTTGTTCTGGTTTTGTCTGGTTTCATCGGATCGCTATCATTTGTTTCTAGTACCGTTGCACCTGCACCTGCTGCCATCATGATATTTGATAACTCTGTTTCAATAATTTAAGTGAATATCCTTTTTTTGATTATTCATCTTTCATTCTCATAATAATTTGATCACATATTCTGCGCATTTCAGAGTCTGATCCGACACTAGATATTTTTACAATATCTGTAGTAGTCACTATTCCCACAATCTGATTGTTTTCTTTGACTGGGAGTTTGTGAATTAATTTTTCTTTCATCATTTCTGAAGCTTCCCAAATTGTTTCTTCAGGATCTATTGTAATTAATGGTGATGACATTACTTCTGAGATCTCTGTAAATAATGGTCTTCCTTCAGCAGCAACTTTTGTGACGAAATCTCGCTCAGTAATTATCCCAATTGGTTTGGAATTTTCTGTGACAATGACACAACCTATGTTTAATTTAGTCATGTTTTGTGCTGCTTCTTGTAATGATGTTGACTTGTCAGCGGTTAGCACATTTTTACTCATAATTTGATTTACAAATGTACTGTCCATAGTATTTTGTCATAATCCAATTATATGAGATAAATTCTAAATTATCACGATTGAAAATCAGTCAAGATAATCATTATGGTGTTATAAATTCCAAGTAGTTTGTGGAAGAATGTGGCAATTAAAACTAAGAAAATTCTAGTTCCACTTGATGGCTCAAAAAATTCAATTCGTGGTTTAGATATGGCCATTCATATTGCAAGACAATCTCATGGTACAATCGTTGCATTATCTATAAAATCTGTCCCTGGAATTTATGCAATTCATCCACTTGGTTTCTTGGATTTTAATTCAATGACTGAAGTAAAAAAAACTCTTGATGATGCAAAAATAAGATCTGCTAAAAAGGGAATTCAATTAACTGGAAAGGCAATAACAGGTGATCCTGGATATGATATTGCAAAATTTGCTAATAACAAGAAAAATGGAATTGATTTGGTTGTAATTGGAGCTCGTGGAAGAGGTTCTGCCAAAGAACTTTTCTTGGGAAGTGTCTCAAATTACGTTTTACATAAATCCAAAAAGCCAATCTTGATTGTAAAATAAATTTACACAGCTAATGCTGCTACTATGTCTGATTTTGTAATTATTCCTACCAATTTTGATTTTTTGACAACTGGCAAACCACTAATGTCATTTTTGATCATGCTGGTTATTGCATTTTTGACATCGTCATCCATATCGACTGTGATGGGGTTTGTTGCCATTATGTCTGTGGCATGGAATGGAAAAAGATAACTCATTTGATTTGAATGAATTTCTTCCAAGCCCTTTTTGAATTTGTATTCTTGAACTTCTTTAGGGTCTGCTGATTCTGCAATCCATTGTGGTATTTTTGCAGGCACAAAATCTCTGAATGTAATGATTCCTACTGGCATTTGATTTCTTTGAATAATTACTCTTGATATGCCGTATTTTAGCAATAGGCTTTCTACGTGTAATATTGGATCGCTAGGGGAGGCAGTGATTAGATCTTTTTTCATAATTTTTGAAACTTTGAATGATGTTGACTCTTTTGTAAGGAATGCTTTTACAAGATCTGTCTCAGTTACAATTCCTCGTAATGTGTTGTCATTATTTGTAATGATTACTAGGCTGATTCTGTGTTTCTTCATCATCTTTGCACATTCATTTACGGTATTGTCTCCAGTTAAGGTAAATAATTTCTTAGGGATGAACTCTTTTGCTTTTACAGAATTGATTGGTTTTGAACCTAATTCATAAATTTTTTTTGCAATGTCTTTTTCAGTAATTACTCCAATGGGTCTTTTCTTATCAACAACAATTACGCGTTTTACTTTGTTTTTTAATAGGTGCTCCCTAGTTTTTAATAATGTGGCATTTGGATTAATTGTAATTGGCTTTGTGATTAATTCTGATAATTTTATATTTTTGACATCCAACATGTCTCTATTTTTGTATTTCTTAATTAAGTCTTAATACAATCATCATTGAATTTCATATTTGGTAATTACTGCGAAATATATTTACTTCTAGTTTACATGAATATTATATGGCTGAACCAGTTCCTTTGTACGTAGTAGGATTATCTAAAGATGAACCTGCAAATGAAGTACTTTCTTCAAAGTTTGGTGCCGCTCTAGAAAAAGTCCAAAAAGTACTATCTCATATTATTGAGGCAAAAATTACAGTAGAATCTCAAAACCCTGAGGGATCAAGAACTCATTATGATGTTACTGCATCTGTCAAAACTTCTCAAAATACCCTAGTTTACACTGATTCTGGTTGGGATATTCTAAAAATAGCCGATGAATTGAGCCGGAAATTAGAAGGCGAATTATCAAAACGTGATGATAAACGTCAGAGAGAAAGTATTCGTAAAAAGGAAGAATTCTGAAATGTTTCAAAATATTCTTGTTCCTTTTGATCTGTCTGATCAATCGACTCGGGCCTTTAAAGTGGCTTTAGATGTGGCAAAAAAATATCAATCTAAAGTTACTCTTCTGACCTGCCTCGAGGGCGATGCGTGGCATCACAAATATTATGATTCAAGAGCAGATAAAGAGTTAATTAAAAAACAAAGCAAGGTTACAAAAAAGCATATTGAAAAACTCGAATCTTTTGCAGAAAAAAATAGCATTGCTATCAAATCTCAAATTATTACTTCAAAATCTGTTGTAAATGATATTGTGACTTATGCAAAATCACGAAAACATGATCTTATTGTAATTGGTTCTCATGGAAGAAGTGGTTTTGACAAAGTTCTCTTAGGTAGTGTTGCAAATGGAGTATCTCAGAAAACTCGCTGCCCTGTTTTGATTGTAAAATAAACAGGTTGTATTTTACTTGATTTCAATTATTGGTAGCGGTAGAGTCGGCGCATCTATTGCATTTCTTTGTGTATCTAATGCCTTGGATGATGTTTTACTAATCAATCGCACTAAAGACAAAGCAATAGGCGAATCATTGGATATTGCAAATTCCATTCCACCAACTTCAAAATTTTCTATTCATGGGACTGATGATTATTCTACATTATCTGGTTCTGATATTGTTGTGATTGCTGCAAGTACCGGACTTTATTTTAAAGATAGAACAGAAAACATGGTTTCACAAATTGCCATGATTAAAGAAATTGCAGAAAAAATTAAACAATATTGTCCATCTACCATTGTTCTATTGGTTTCAAATCCACTTGATGTGCTGACTTATTTTTTCCAAAAAGAATCTGGATTTTCAAGATTCAAAGTAATTGGAATTGCATCTAGTCTTGATTCTAGCAGATTTCGATATTTGATTTCAGAAAAATTCTCTGTTCCTCAATCTTCAATTGCTGGAGCATTAGTTCTAGGTGAGCATGGAAATTCCATGGTTCCTATATTTTCTAATGCTAGGATTGATGGTAAATCTCTTTCTTCTATGTTAAATGATGATGAAAAGAATGTGATTAGAACTGAAATTAGAAATTACTGGAAAAAATTAAGAAAATTCAAAAGCAGATCTCAGTTTGGCATCGCAAAAAATACCTATGACGTTTTAGAAACAATTATTCAGAAAAAAGAATTCTCTGTTCCTGCATCTGTCGTTCTCCAAGGAGAGTATGGTGCAAATAATGTGGCAATGGGTGTGCCTATGAAAATTAATCAAAACGGGGTTTCTGAAATAAAGGAAATTGAGCTAGACAAATCTGAAACCGAATTATTGATGAATTCCTCACAAAAAATACAAAATCAAATAAAATCTGCTCAAAGTTGATTTTTTAGTACTTTTAGAATTTCTTCATGCTTATTGCACAATTTTCTATTTTCTAATTGAGTGTAAATTAATTCCTCCTGCCAATGTGCATTAAACAGTCTACAGTTTTTATCTGTGCAAAATACATCGCCTGTTTCATAATAAAAGATGGATTGTAGAAGGTATCCTTCAACAATTTCTGACATTCGCAAATCGTGATATTCTAAAAATTTTCCACTGTATTTTTTCTTGATTTCATCAATTCTTTCTTTTGAACCATTTGTGATTAAATCTAAATAGTATTGTTTTGGTTTTGCAGGAGCTTCCACTATGCCTGTGGTTGAAATGATTGTTGGGTTGGAGCCAATAATTACTCTTGCATGATATCTGAAATCACTTTCATCAAACGTACAGATAAGCTTGTTTGTAAAAATTACATTTAGAATATCTGATCTATTTTCATTTTTTGGTATTGATTCTGAAATGATCTTCTGAAATTCAATTCCATCGTATAGTGGCATTTCCTCTATTTTAGACATGTAGGTGTTTTCTTTTTCAGTTAAAACATCTTTAACTGATGGATCATGTTTTTGAAATGGTTTTTTTATGTCTAAAATTTTGATGCTTGCAATTTTCTCATATGTTTTATCATCTAAATTACTGAAGAAGTTTTTTCTTGTTTCAATTTTTATTGGAAATGTCTCTGTGAGAAATTTCCCTAATCTGTCTAATTGAATTTCAGGAATTGTGGGTTCATCATATAGAATAATTTTAGAAATTTTCAACATAAAAGATGTGTCTTGATTACTTATCTTTCTAACGTTTAATTTTTTTAAAGGCTTAACGAATTTTTAGGCGTCATTGAGAGCATTATTTCATTATCTTACTATGATTATTCCAGTCAGTAAATTAGTTCAAATCTTATAGGAATTGAATCAAATTTTTGATATATTTCTAGACAGGGCTAATTACTGATTCTTTTCTACTTACAAGATAAACTCCAAATATCATAATTCCTGCAGCAACAATCTGGTGGAAACCAATCTGTTCTGATAAAAATATTGAAGCTGCAACTAGACCAAATATTGATGACATTGAAAATATGGTTATAGTTCTAACTGTACCTATTCTCTTTAGTCCCTGCAAGAAAAAATAAAGTGATGCTGCAAAACCAACAGTGCCCAACAACAAAATTGGGATTATCTGCTCTACTTCTATGTTAATATCTACTCTAAATACCAATAAAGCAATTACAAACAGCATTATTCCTCCTATGGCAGATTTTATCTGAACAATATTTGCAACATCCATTTTTTGTGCAAGGTATCTACTGAGATTATTATCGAGTGCCCAAAACAACATTGAGAAAATTAGTAACATATCCTTGTAGTGTATCTGCTGCAAGGTAAAAGTTGTAAAATCCAAATTTGTAGTAATAATCACCATGCCCGCCAGAACTAGAAGAACTGCAATTCCCCCAACTAGTTTTAACCTCTCTCTAAAAAACATCACTGCAAGTAAAACAGAAAAAAATACTTCTCCATTAGCAATCAAGGCTGCATCTGATGCACTCGCATGAGTCAATCCTACAAAATACAGACTTGGTGCAATAACGGCGCCACAAATTGCGATTGAAAAAACCAACAAAAGATCTTTTTTTGTAAGACTCTTCTTTTTCTTTTGTGCAAAAGGACTCAAAGTAATGGCAGATATGATGTAAACCAAAGATGCCAGCAAGATAGGATCAACTGATGATACAAGTGGTTTTGCTATAACAGACACTGAACCAAACATGACAGCAGCTAATATTGCAAATACATATCCTAACTGTGACTGATCATATTTTTGCAGCATAAATTGACATCTACTTTATTGTACTAGCTAAATATTTCTAGTATATTCATGCTTATTTGGTGCCAAAATAATCCATAAACACATTCTAAACCTGCCTGAGTTGAATTCAAGTATTAAGAAACTAACCATTTAGAAAATTATTTTACTATCTTTCTAACTCTTTGATTTTTGCCGCTGTTATCTCAGCTGCCTTTTTTCCAGAGTATAACATAGAACCAAATGTTGGGCCCATTCTTGCTAATCCATGTGTTTCAGTAACTGACATTCCTGCTGCAATTAATCCTGGATAAACTTCTCCTGTTTTGTGAACTACGTGTTCTTCCCCATCATTGACATGCATTGGCTCCATTCCTTTCCATTTTGCTAATCCTCTATCTACTAGTCTTTTTACAGCAACTGAATCATGACCTGATGCATCGATAATTATTTTTGCTTCTAGTGCAACTGGATCTACACATGTAATGTTTCGTGGTAATGCTGAAACTGGCATCCAATTAACAACAATCCCTACTACTCTGCCATTTTTCAATACTAGGTCGTCAAATTTTGTTAGTTGAAGGAATTTCACTCCTGCATCGCATGCTGCTGCAATTAATTTTGATACTGCATGAGGTCCTGGAGTTAGATACAAACCATCTGCCACTTTTTTGTATGGTACTCCTAACTCATCCCAAAATTTCTGTGCAGGTTCTCTAACTGTCACTGGATTCATCATATATCCACCTAACCAATAACCTCCACCAAGGTAGTTGTTTTGTTCAATTACGAGAACTTTGAAACCCATGTTTGAAAGTTCTCTACTTGCTGTTAATCCTGCAGGACCTGCTCCTATGATAATAACGTCTGAATCTGCTCTGTCAATTAACACGTCATGAAATTCATTTGCAATTGCACGTGTAATTTCAACTTCACGTACATCGGTAAATATTTTGTTAGATTGCTCTGCTACTGTTGCTTCTTGCATGTCGTGTTTTGATTCTCTGAACAATTAATACTTTCCCACATTTTTAAAAAATTAGGTATAACTAATTCTATTACTATGAATTATAGAAAAGTAGGAAAATTATGTATACTCTCAAAATTTTTCCTACTAAAACATCCCTATATCAAAAATTTATAACCAAACTAAATGGAATTTCTTTATATTGACAATATCCAATTTTAAACAATCATTTCCTGATTCTATCAAACCTAAAATTAATTGGGCTAGAACTGAAGAGGCTGATAATTTTGCTAAAACAGTAAAGCTGTTCCGCCAAGGCAAGTATGATGCTGATAGCTTTAGGCGATTTAGACTCCAACATGGTGCATATGGTACCCGAATGACTGGTGATTACGCAATGGTTAGAATCAAACTACCTGCAGGAGAAATTTATCCACATCAATTTGAAAAAATATCTCAATTAAGTGAACAGTATTCTATTGGCAGTGCACATTTTTCAACTAGAGAAAATATTCAATTGCATTGGGTTATTCTTGAAGATGTATCTGAGATTTTTAGAGGTCTTGCTGAAGTTGGCCTAACATCCAGAGAAGCATGTGGTAATTCTATACGTAATGTTATGTGTAGTCCATTATCTGGTGTTTGTCCTGATGAAGAATTTGATTCCACTCCGTATGCACTTGCAACTGCACGATTCTTTTTAAGAAATCCAATGGCTCAAAACCTTCCACGCAAATTTAAATTCAATTTCACTTGTTGTGAGAAACATGGAATGGTAAGAATGGTTGATGTTGGACTAATCCCACAAATTAGAGAAATTGATGGCTCTTCTCAAAGGGGTTTCAAAATATTCCTTGGTGGTGGATTGGGTAACAAATCATATGTTGGACATCAATTAGAAGAATTTACTCCTGAAGAAGATTTACTCTACACTTCGATTGCTGTAATTAGAATATTTGATAGACTTGGCGATAGAAAAAATCTTGCAAGAAATAGAATGCGTTATCTAGTAAACGATATGGGCTGGGAGAAATTCCAAAATCTTGTATTCAAAGAAAGAGCAATTGTTAGGGCCACTCAATCTATTGTAACACAACTTGATGTTGACACAACACCTAATGAAATAAAACGACCAATTAGAATTACAGATGAAAGTGGCAGTTCAATTCCTGATGGCTATGCAAGATGGCTAAAAAACAACACTGTAAAGCAAAAACAATCTGATTACCGTTCTGCATTTATCACTCTTGAAGCGGGTGATATTACTGCAAATCAACTAAATGCATTAGGTGATCTTATTCGTTACTTTTCTTCAGAAGGCAAGGCTCGTTGTGGATTTGTGCAAAATGTTGCATTGCGTTATGTGTTAGAAGATGATTTGCCGCGATTATATTCCAAATTGCTTGAGGTAGGACTGGCAAAATCTGGTGCATTGACTATGACTGCTCCTATTGGATGTTCTGGAACTACCTCGTGCAATCTTGCCTTGACAAACTCTCATAGATTAGCAAAAGAAATACAGAGAAAATTCCTAGAATTAAAACTCGATGAAGATGATGATCTTAGTGATTCCTCAATTAAAATAAGTGGTTGTCCGAATTCGTGTGGGCAACATGGTATTGCAACAATTGGTTTCTTTGGAGGGGGTGCACGTGTTGGAAAAGACATGTATCCAAATTATCAGATGTCCTTAGGAGGTCGTTCTGATGGTGATACGATGCTTGGAGAAATATGCCTTAGAGTTCCAGCAAAACGAGTTATCCCTGTTATTTTGAAAATCATTGACCTGTTTAAAGAAAAAAAGAAACCTGGTGACACTCTCAAATCATGGATTCATAGAGTTGTAAATGGTAATGAGGATTATGATATAAAATCAATCAACGATATCAAAAAAATCTTAGAACCACTAATTATTCCTCCAACAAAAGAAGAAGATCCTGATTTCTATCTTGATTATGGTAGTGATACGAGTTATCACACAAAAACTGGAAAGGGTGAATGTGCTGCTTGACAGAATCTGGTAAAATCACGACTGATGTTGATTCACTACGTTCAGAAATACGTGACAAAAGCGTTCGAGTTATTGATGTTAGACGTGAGAATGATTACAAACAAGATCACATCCCCTCTGCAGTTAATTTGCCCCTAGCAAATCTTTTGTCTGACGATAGTCCTGAACGTGTTTTAAAACTCGTAAACTCTATGGGAATTGATGATGAGACCCCTGTTGTAGTCTATGATGATACATTTGGTGCATTAGCATCAAGAGTTGCCTGGACCTTGGAATATCTTGGACATTCAAATGTAACATTACTTGAAACCACTTATAGTCATTGGAAATCCCTTGGTTTGGAAAATGATTCACAAACTCCTGAAATACAAAGCAAAGTGCACTCTATGCACTTGCGACCTGAGATTTTAGCAACATCTGATTATCTGGAAAATGCAAAAACCAGAGATGATGTCATACTAATTGATAATCGCGAACGACTAAATTTTCTTGAACAACATATTCCTGGAGCGATTAGTCTTCCTTATAGGACTCTTGCTAGCAATGACAATATTTTACGCTCAAAAGAGGATATGAAACGACTACTTGATAATCGAGGAATTACTGGGGATTCAGAAATCATTACTTATTGTGGAAGTGTAGGTACTCTTTCTGGGTTGGCATATTATGCACTAAAATCAGTGGGTCTACCTAATGCAAAATTATATGTTCGCTCATTTAAGGAATGGAAAAGTCTTCAAAAACCTACAGAAAAACAAGAAGATGCAAGTTACTGGGATTTATCTGCAGAATAATTAATTTCATTTCTAAGCTTTTTAGTAATTGTTACTTCAATGTTATCAAATAGAACTAACATTTTTTCTTTATTTTCAATTAGATAATCTTCGCCTCTATCATTTAGTCTAATTTTCCATAATCTTATTTCTCTGTGTTCATCAAAGAAATTCTCTATCATTTGTTCGCCTGATTTTGCAGGGTTTATGAATATGTCAAAAGTATCTATTGTCTTTTCAATGTCTTCTTCTTCTATTGCTTCTCTAACTGATTGAATTGCATGACTTAGTTCTTTCAAATTCTTTACTGGTTTTGGCAAAGTCTTTCTTGTAATTCCAAACAATCCTTTCTTTTCTTTTCCCATTTTTTCTGCAACATTTGGTGCAAGATCATAAATTGGAATTTTACTTAGACCGTCACGTTTTTCATTTTGCACAATTAATCCTTTTTCTAATAATTTTCTCAAAGCAGTTTCTGCATCTGCCTTATCTAGAAATGTTGTCCATACAATTGAACCCAATGTGTGATACCCTTGTCTGACTGATTCTAAAACTACAACCTCTTGAATTCTTTTGAATCCTTCCTCAATTCTAACATTCGCAAAATCTTTGTCTCGAATTGATCTTCTTGCATTTTTTACATCAATCTCAATGGAACGTTTCAAGGCTTCCAATGATTCTGGTACTTGATTAAGTAATGACAAGAAACAAGCTTTGTTGTACCATGCCATTGCATATGTTGGATCTGATTCAATTGCTTTATCGACTGAATCTAATGCTTTTGAAAAATTTTTTTGCTCATAATGTACTAGTCCTTTTAGATTCCAAGCTTCTGGATTTGTAACATCTATTTCCAGAATTTTATCATATACTTTTAGTGCTTCTCCATGATCTTCTAGATGGAATCTTGCATATCCTAATTTCATCAATGTTTCTATGTTATCTGGTTCAATTCGTAATGCTTGTTCAAATACAACTACTGCATCTTCTAATTTTTCGTCTGCCATCAAATTGATTCCTTTTTTAAACAACTTCTTGCGATTATAGTCTGAATCAACTAGGCTTGTCTCTTCGACTTTATCCTTTTTTACTTTGGATTCTTCTATTTCCTTTGATTTTTTCCCGAAAGGTTTCTTCACTAGCTCAAATTGGCATTTTATCTAGATAAATACCATCCTTAATTGAGCCTAATCCTGTTTCTATGTCTGTATGGATTCAAGCATCTAAATACAGAAATACTTGAAATATACACAAACGAATGTGTCATCTCAATCTCGAATCGAAATTCAAGGACAGGCGCCTTTTAAACAATCAGGAGTCTATGAAGTTCAAATTTCGATTGCTGATAACAAGCCCTCTGATGATGCAATCCGTACCAAACAATTCTCTGCTTTGTGGCGTGGAAACTTTCACCTAAGAGTAAAAGATGGCATATTTTCTGAGAAAATCGGCTCTCCTGATAATCCACTTCCATCGTCAATTGAAACGCTTGACACTATTTGGATCGTTGTAACTGATCTGTTTTCTTCATTACATTCTGTATTTGATGTTCCATTGAAAAAATCCTCAACACAAATGCCAACTGAAACTCGAACTGAAACTAAAACAATTTCTGAAAATCAAAAAACCGAACAACCCTCAAAACCAACTGTAAAATCTACACGTTCTACAAATTTTCCTGGTGACAAAGGGCCCACTGGTCCACCAGGGCCTATTGGTGACAAAGGTCCACTAGGACCTCCTGGACCACCTGGACCTATTGGAAATAAAGGACCTGATGGTCCACCAGGACCTTCTGGTGACAAAGGAGCAACTGGTGACAAAGGTCCTCAAGGTGACAAGGGTATTTCTGGTGACAAAGGAGCAACTGGCGACAAAGGATCAACAGGTGACAAAGGTGACAAAGGTGACAAAGGAATTGTGGGGCCTCCTGGCGACAAAGGAGAAAAAGGTTCAACTGGTCCACTCGGTGACAAAGGAGCAACTGGATTAAAAGGTCCACTCGGTGACAAGGGAGAAACAGGTCCAACTGGATCTCCTGGTGACAAAGGACTTTCTGGATTAAGAGGATCGCCTGGAGAAAAAGGTGACAAGGGTCAACAAGGACCTCCTGGTGACAAAGGATTAACTGGTCCTACTGGACCACCAGGAGAAAAAGGCCCTACTGGTTTATCTGGTGTACAAGGAGAAAAAGGTCTTCAAGGTCCATCTGGACCAATTGGAGAAAAAGGTCCATCAGGTCCACTCGGTGACAAAGGACCCATTGGCCCACCTGGCCCACATGGTGACAAAGGATTAACTGGTTCAACAGGTCCACTAGGTGACAAAGGACCCACTGGTCCACCCGGACCGATTGGAGAAAAAGGTAATCGTGGTGTTGAAGGACCAATTGGAGAAAAAGGTCCACAAGGTCCGCAAGGTCCTGCCGGAGCTAAAGGTCTGACAGGAGTGCCAGGTCCACAAGGTGAGAAAGGACCTACTGGTCCACCCGGACCAATTGGAGAAAAAGGTCCTACTGGTCCAATAGGTTCTACTGGAGAAAAAGGTCCACAAGGTCCGCAAGGATCACAAGGTGAACGTGGAACTACAGGCCCTTCTGGAGAAAAAGGTCCACAAGGTCCACAAGGAATCCAAGGTCCACAAGGTGAACGTGGCCCTACTGGTCCAATAGGACCGATTGGAGAACAAGGCCCAGTAGGAGGTCAAGGCCCAGTCGGTCCTGCAGGTCCAAGAGGACCACCGGGACCACCAGGAGAAAAAGGACCATCAGGCGGAATGTCGTCTGAACAAAAAGCACTATTCAAAGATTTGTTAGAAATTTTAACAAACAAAAATGTAATCTCTACTGAAGAACAAATTAAATTGATGAGTTATCTTTATTGATAATTTTTTTCAAAAATTCTACTTTATTCAGGAACCAAAATATGTAATTGGTGTTTAATGAATCGACATTTTGATGTTTCATACCAAGTTGTACCTATTGGACATTTGCGTTTCATAATTAATCACTAGCAGTATTTTCAAAACTTGAATTCCATTGTTTTGATCAACGTCTTATCATGAAAACTGCAACTAACACTATTCCAATTTGAACTGCAACAGAGAAAATAAACTCGTTATTGTCAACTCCATAATAAAATATCAAAAGATTTGAAAATTCTTCAGTCAACTCCTCTCGCTTGCAAAAATAACCGAATCTATGATTGTTACTGGAACTACGACTGTCAAAATAATGATAAGAATCTATTTTCTCAATTTTTAATGTGATATGCTGCATACATATCCATAATTTGAATGATTCAAAATATGGTTTGAGTTTTCAGATTAACTTTATCCTTTGCAGGCATGAATTTATGATATTATGAGGCTTAATTAGAATTGCTAATCAAAACAATGTTTGAAAACTCGTGTATAGTTTTCACTAATCAATTTAGAAAAATGGAAAACAATTCGTCTCTATATGACGATTGTTAGTTTGACGCGATTATCGTCTTTTTGCAGTTTTTCTCTTTGGAGCTGCTTTCTTAACAGTACGTTTTGCTTTACTTGCAGTTTTTCTCTTTGGAGCTGCTTTCTTAACAGTACGTTTTGCTTTACTTGCAGTTTTTCTCTTTGGAGCTGCTTTCTTAACAGTACGTTTTGCTTTAGCTGCAGTTCTTTTTACTGCTTTCTTAACAGTACGTTTTGCTTTAGCTGCAGTTTTTCTCTTTGGAGCTGCTTTCTTAACAGTACGTTTTGCTTTAGCTGCAGTTCTTTTTACTGCTTTCTTAACAGTACGTTTTGCTTTACTTGCAGCTTTTCTTTTTGTAGCCATTAACAAATCGACATTTTCATTGTTTTTCAGTGGTTAAACTAAACAAATTTACACAATTTGATTACAATTTGTCAAGTAATTTTATCGCCAAAAATTTTATTGATCGTTAAATTTTCAAAAATATTTTCTATTGGGAAATATCTGTCTTCAAATTAATTGCATTTCTTATATTTCTACTCTATTTTACGCTTGTATGTTGACAATTCTGCATGAAAAAAATATTTTTTATTTTATTTTGTTATTAAAAATAAATTATTTCTTCATCCTTTGTTGATCTGATTTTGTATTTTTAAAAATAAACTCAACGTCTTTTAATAATTGTCAAAACATCTTCGTCTAATAAAATATGATTCAAACCCACTCTCTGTCCGCCAAATTTTACACTTTTGCCCCATACCAAACCATATCTGAATTCTCTTTTTAATCTACGATGTAGCTTGTTACAAATATCTTCAACAGTATCTCCTTCTCTTGCAATTAATGGTTCTTTGAAATCTGTTTCTCCGCCTTTTGGCCTCATGTAGATTCTGATGAATTTTAATTTCTCATAGATCTTTTCTTGAAGTAAATCAATATTGATATCTGAGTTTGCTGATACCTCTATCACATCTGATTTTATTTTTGTCTTTAAATCTGTTAGAAATTCTTTGTCAACTAAATCAATTTTATTCAAAATAGTAAGTGCTTTTGAATAACTGATATTTCCTGCAATATGATCTGCTAGTTGTTCTGATGTTAGATCTTCTCTTACTACAACACGTGCGCTAACTATACCATAAAGATGTAAAATATCTTTGAGATGTTTCTCTGTGATTTTTGTTAGTTTTACTTGCTGTGCAATTGCAATTCCGCCCATTGATGCTTTTTCTATTGTAATATTTGGCGGTAATTGATTGAGTCTAATTCCTATGTTTCCTAATTCATTGACTAGCACATCTTCATGAAATGGCTGAAACACATCCAATACCAATAACACAAGATCTGCTGTTCTTGCAACAGATAAAATTCTCTTTCCTAACCCCTTTCCTGTAGATGCTCCTTTGATAATTCCTGGGAGGTCTAATACTTGGATTTTTGCCCCTCTGTATTCCATCATACCTGGAACAACTGTAAGTGTAGTAAATTGAAAAGCTCCAACTGCTGATTTTGCCCCTGTCATTTTGTTTAGCAGTGTTGATTTTCCAACACTTGGTAATCCAATAAACACCACTGTTGCATCTCCACTTCTCCTAACATCAAACCCATCTTGCTTCATTCCAGATTTTTTAGTAATGTCTGCTTCTTGCTCTCTTTTCAGCTTTGCAATCTTTGCTTTTAGTAGACCAATATGATGTTCTGTAGCTTTGTTAATCTGAGTTTTTGCCATCTCATCTTGAATGGCTTTAATTTTTTCAGGAATCCCCAATACTATTCATCATTTGTTACATTCTTTTCAAATAAAATCGTATTACTTTTCTTAATTTTCTTAATTCTGCTTATTGGGATAGTTTGAAAATTATTTGATTGAATTAAAAATTCTGGCAATGATGATTCTTTAATTTTGTGAAAATCTCTATAGTAAATTCTATATGATTTTGGTTCATCTGCAAACAGTGCTTTACTGAATATTTCTTCTATTGCCCCCTTCTTTACCATGTTTTCAATTTTATTTCTCTTCTAATAAGATGTCTTTGAATTTTTGATTAGTACTCTTGCTTATCATTTTTTAACAGTGGTTGATTTTTAGATTGTGTGAGAAAAATTTTCATTTATTCGATAATTGCATTTTTCATCATTCTTTATTTTAGTTTGACAATTTTTATTTTGCCGGGAAAATACCTTTCAAATGAATAACTAGATCCCCACCCTACTTTGAGGTAATTTTGTCCGATTCGGAGATTTCATTGGGTGATTCTTTTCGATTGAGCATGGTTTCAGAAAAAGGGGAATTAGAAAAAACAAAAAGCATTCTCGCTCATTTAGATATTCTCTGAACTCTTGGTCATACTACCAGATTCAGCAATTTGTACAGTGCAAGGCCAAAAAGCAGGGAATAGAGGTTGCCTGTGTCGTACCAGTATATACAAGTCAGACTTGCAGTGGATGCGGGTCTCTAGGGAATAGTAATAAAAAAAATTTTCAATGTGTCCACAGACACACCTACTATGCAGATGTCAATTGTATCGTTTAATATTGGAAATCCAGTATCGCATTGTCTCATAGATCCTGCAAGGATTAAAAGCAAGAGTCAGTTATACAAAGAAAGTGATTTGTGCAAGGGTAACACTGATACCCCATTGTGCCCAAGGCACTGTAAAACGGCAATGTCAACAATGATGGTAACCGTAGAGCCTGCAAATCTTTAGTGAGTGGCGTATGTTGGGTAGCAAATATTATTCGGTTCAAAAAACCAATTTTGTGAAAAAGAAGACCTTTGCAGTGGATATTGATGGCACGATTACTGAAAATGGTGGGGGTAGAATTCATTTGGATGCTCTAGACGCACTAAGACGTTTGACCAATATGGGCCATGATGTGATTTTTGTCACTGGCAGATCATCTATAGAAGGATATTTGCTTTCAGTGTTTGGAGGAACAACAAAAATCGCCGTTGGTGAGAATGGTGGATGTATCACTCTTGATTCAAATGATCATGTTTTGTTGGGAAATATTGAAGAATGTAAAACTGCATTAGAAATAATCAAAAACAATGTTGATGATGTTAAAGAAAAACTTGTTTTTCCTAGAATGACTGAAGTTGTTTTAGAAAGAACATTTGATTTAGATGCTGCTAGAAAAATACTCTCTAAAAATAACATTAATGTGGAATTATCTGATAGTCAATATGCGTTTCACATTAATTCTTCAGGAATTAACAAGGGTACGGGGTTTTCAAAAATCATGGAAAAATATTCTATTTTAAGAGATGATGTTATAGCAATTGGTGATAGCGCAACAGATATTCCTTTATTCAAAGTGGCTAAAACAAGCATTGCACTTGGAAATGCTTCTAATCTAGTCAAATCTGAGGCTACGATGACTGTATCTGCTAATGCAGGAGATGGGGTAATTGAGGCATTAGATAAACTTGCCTTTACCGATTTGAATCAACAGTGAAAACTTGTTCGTAAAAACACTCTGATGATATTTCCCTTACAAAAACAGTTCTTTTGAAACTATTTTTTGATCATTCCTCTTTAATCTAGTGAATGCTTGTTCATTAAGATTTCTTTTCTCAAGTCCTGACTTTGTCAATAATAAAATCACATCATTCAAGCCCTATCAGTAAAATGAAAAATCTGAATCAAGTAATTAATCTATTAGAATTTGAATCATTCATTAGAACACTTTATGAACATCTCGTTATTCTGTTAGTCATATTATGAAATATTTTGTGATTTTGTTGTCCTTGATAGGAGTTACAGGGATGGCATTTGCTTCAGAGTATACAGGAGAAACTCCGCTGTATCTTTTTGATTATCTTGGTGACCTACCAATAGCTTACATTATTGATTATGACATAGACGGCTATCTAAGAAATGCTGTAGTGGATTTTGGTTCTAATACAGTAATATTTGAAATAAAAGACAGTGGAGTTTTAACAGTGGAGATTCCAAAAACTCATTTTTTACCCAATGATTATTTTCCCACATTATTGATAAACAGAGTAAATGAAGATCCCAAAGAATTTTTGACAAAGGATGAAGAATGTTTCAAAGAATATGAATTTTCAGTCAACCAAAATACTATGATAGAACTGATCATGGACAAATCTTCTGATGATTTATCCATCATGAATAAGAATATTCTTGCCAATTGTCAGAACAAAATAAACAATGAAATTACAAGTACGTTTGATTTTAATATGATTTTTGTAGATGGTCTGGAATATACAATCATTGATGGCAAACAATATCTGAGTAAAACAATCAGATCATCTTTATCTAATCTCACACATGATGAGACAGTCTTTGAGTTATCTGGAATTAAATTTCATTTCTATGATAAACGTGAAGATAGAATCGTTTATCCTGGAATGGGAATAATGGGAATGCGTACACCTGTTTTGTTTGAATTTCCAGATGACGTAGCAGAGACGATGTCAATCAAGACTGTTCGAACACCGCAAGATGTAATTGACAAACAATTTACCGTCATGGAGACTTTTTCAAGGGAAGGATGGCCAGAGATTGGAATAATTACAGGTCTTACCCCCTCACACCAAATCACAAAACTCTTGGTATTTGAAAAAAACATCTCCCCCTATGAACAATTGCAATATGGAGTTGAACCATGGCAAGTTCAATGTGATGATGATCTGCATTTGTTGTTAAAACCGCAAGAATTTGAAACCCCAGTTTGTGTCAGTGAACAAACATCGGATAGACTATCTGATAGGGGATGGAGTGTTGTTGTATATGATTATGAAGATTGGTGATATAGAAAATGAAGACTAGACTCTTGACAATAATTGGAATCATTGTAATTTTCATTGGAATTACAATGTGGGCGGCATATGATGACATGCCTTATTGTAAAGATTGGTGTGATCAAAAAGAATTATTTCGTATTGGTTGTGACAAACTAATACTTGATCATCTTTACAAACATTCAAGTCTATTTGATGAAGAATTTGATGGGACATACTTGATTGAAGAAATAGCGTTACCTGCCGAAGTATCTCAAGAATCTTTTGAGAAATGTGTGAATTTTATTTATGAAAAACGAATCTTAATGGGTTAGAAAATGAAAGCCAGATACAAAATAATTATTCTGATTTTGATTATTTGGATTCCTGTATCTCTGTTTTTTCCAGATATTTTTCTGATATTTCATCTAGATAAATTTGAGACCAATAACAAGTGTGAAAAATTAAATGGAAATTGGGATTGGGTTAACAACATCTGTGAATTGCAGCATAATGGAATATCGGATCCTGATTTGATGTGTATTGATGCTGGAGGAACTCCGACATGTGCCACTACTTGTGGCTCATATAATGTGTTTAATCCATGGTCTTTGGTACTGCCACTTGGATGTCTTGATTATTGTAAATTTGCGTGTGAGTTTGAAAATGAAAAGTAGACTTTTGATTATCTTGAGTGTGTTCATAATTTTCTCTCCTCTTACTTGCCACCACAATTCCTGATTTATGGATGAATTATTTTTCATATCCTCAAGTTGATGCAGACATAGTTTGTAAAATGAATGGTGGTCAATGGAATGAGAATGGAAATTATTGTGATGGTATTTTTGATATTTGTGAACATGTTGGAGGTACTAAAATTTCATGGAATGTTACACCCGAATGTGAATCTCAGATAACCGAAGCTGGTGATTTAACTTGTTTGGATGTAGGTTTGATTCACATTTCATGTATATTCCAATAAACCCAGATACAGTAATGGTTCAAACCTGTATGGATTTGCTATGATGGATTAGAACACTTTATGAATATCTCATTATTGATTTAATCATATTATGAAACATTTTGTATTTTTGTTTGGGTTTTTGGTTTTAATTGGATTCTCTCTTGTCTTGGGACCACCTTGGATTGCATATGGACAATACTTGGGAGATAAACTTCCACCCAATACAATGATCATTGATGAAACAGGGGAGTATGTTTTTCCACCATCATATGTTGACTTTTACTATTCAAATCCAAGATTTGAAAAATATTCAGTAATTGCTGAACATTATAGATATGACATACCCTACATGATTTCAAATGGCACTATTTCTAAAATGAGCATGGATTGTAACGATGTAGAATTGATTTTAGATATTGAACCTACTGCAAAACAAGGATGGCTAACATTAGCACTGCCACGACAGATAGTTGATTCACAAATTGGCAGTGACAGAGATGATACCTTCATTGTGTTACTGGATTCAAAAGAAACAAAGCACTCTGATATTGCATCTGAAAAACTACGACTTTTAATAATTCCATTCTCAGACAATACTTCTCAAATTAACATAATCGGGGTAAATTATCCAGAACAGATGGGAGAAAATGCTTGCAATGGAAAACATGTTTCTCCATTTTCATACCTTCTTTCTCCACTAAAACAAATCAAATCAGGAATTACTTTAGACAAAATAAAGTGTAAAGAGGAGTTGGTATTTGCTCAAAAAAGAGACAGCGGTAAACCAATTTGCATAACACCTGAAACTAAGGATGTACTAGAAAAGAGAAATTGGGTGGAATTACCTCCACCTTACTCACCGTATCCTGATCATAATTAGCAAACCGTAAAGGATTTGAACTATTCATTAGAACACTTTATGAGTGTCTGTTTTGGTGTTTTGGATAAATGAAATATGTTGGAATTCTATTTTCTTTTGTCATTATATCTGCACCTTTAGCATTTGCCCAACCACAAAATTTCACTCCAGGACAGATAGAGTTACCTGATAGGTGTTATTCACCAACACAGATTGGAACTGCCAGAGTAATAGATCCGGATGCAAATACCGACTCAGAAAAAATAGAAACTGTTCAGATATCTGTTTGGTCTGACAGAGATTTAGAAAAAAGAACCCCAATGGCAACTGAGACGGGAACAAACACTGGAGTTTTTGAAGCATCCATATTTTTCAGAGTAACTGATGAGGCTGCCAGTCAAAGAATACGGGCATTTGAAGGAGACACAATATATGCACAATATTATGACTTGACATTGCCGTTTTCTACATCGGATGAATACACCATCATAGATGCTGCAATCATGGGAAGAGTGCAACCCGATTCATGGTGGGGAGAAAATTGGACTGATATGTTACTGCAAAATAATGTCAAAATTGTTTATGATCCATGTATGGCTGAATTCATGAACAAAATAGGAAAAGACGATCCAAGATTTGACTTGATTGACATAGAATATCCTTCTCCATTAAAACAATTCAAATCTGGAATTCTGTTTAACGAAATTGTATGCAAAGAAGATCACCATTTGATGCTAAAGCCTACAGAATTTCCAATACCTGTTTGTGTTACACAGTCAACATTTGCTGAATTGATTAAGCGGGGTTGGGGTATGACCCATAGAATTTAACAGTTCAAACCTGTATGGATTTGCTAAAATCCAAATTTCATCAATCGTTATATGACAAACGTTTCTTGTAATGTTGTTTTGAAGACTAGGGTTTTCCTAATAATTATAATTGCCGTCATACTGTCAACGATTTTCTTTGTTTTGGGTCCTTCCCAAGGTCATATAGCTGAATATTTTCTAAATGATGAACAGTTTGAAGAAACGTTTCTGAGTAACAATGATGAACGATACTCAACATATGATCAGTCTTTAACAACTAACTTCTCTTCCCAACAATGCGCAGAATTGTTTGACAGGATTCATCAAGAATTCAAAGACAAACCCTGTGCATGTTGCAATCCTCCTCCTGGTGAACCTGTTTGTGAACCTGTAGGGTTTGACACCGTTCTAGCAGGAAATAAAGAATTCCGTGATTCTGGATGCGAATATATTTACAAAGAATGGGCACACTTGACAAACGACATTGAAACTGCAAGCTGGTTGATGTATCCTACTTACTACAATATTGACATGCTCAAAACAAATTTTTCAAAAGAGATACCAATTGCAGTAGAATACCGGGGATATGATGAGTGCTTGTCATTCAAAGTAGTAATAAAACAACATGAAGGAAAAAGGCCTGTTATTGCTGAGAGGCTTTATGAGAATATATGTTCTGCAAACAAACAAGATGCGTACAGATTACCCTCATACAGAGCAGAATTGACGGATCATGGAGAACCTATCATACTGTCTAAGGGGAATTACCAACTGTTGTTATACAATATAGTGGATAAAGAAGTAATAGATGAGGAAAGTAAACATGCAGGACAATTCTACTTTAGTTCACATTATGTTCCTGAGAAACAGTCAGAAAAACAAGGTTATGATTACACACAACCAGCTTCTAAAGTATTAAGGGATACGAGATGCGCAGAATGGTTTGATAAAATTATGCAAACTGGAAAAGATCTTGACTCTGAATTTGGTTTGAAATACGAACTAAGAGAAACTAACGTGTTCAGAGATCTCGAATGTGCAAGTTTTGTTACTGAATGGGGATTTTTGACTGATTATGATGTATGGAACATTGGAATTTCTTGGGAAGAAATTGCTTCTGGACATGATTAGAAAATAAAGACCAAATTCAAATCTATTGGGGTTTAAACCAAAGATTAGAACAATTTATGAACATCCTATAATTCTTAGTCATATTATGAAGTATTTTGTAATTTTTCTAGTTTTGATTGGGATGGGAAGTATGGCATTTGCAGAAGAAATCCCAGTAAAAATTCAAACTCCAAACAATACGGACTTGATAATTACGGGTACTGTGGGGGATTTTCCTCCTCCAAGGGCCCCGCTTGTTACAATAATTATCGAAGACAAACTTGGCAAACCAATTTTAATTGAATCGACATATCCTGATGGAGTAGGCCATTTTTCATTAGAGATTAAAAGGCTTGGTACGTTATGGGAGGACGTAACAGAATTTTTTGTAAAGGCAAGAGTTGCAAAAACCACATCGTCTGATGCTGTGATAAAAGAACCAGAATATGGTGCGAAAAATCTAGGCAAAATTATCTGGAAGGAGGCATCATACCGCGGGCTTGAAGATGATGTTGGAACAATTCAGGTAATTGATCCTGACGTTAATCAGTTTAACAATGCAATAGACTTTCTCAGAGTAAAGGCATGGTCTGACAGTTCACCGCACAAAACTACGATTATACTCACAGAGACAGGAATGAACACCAACATCTTTGAAGGAGATGTAATCTTTTCTAACAAATACCATTTTTCAAGAGGTGTGCTTTTTGTGAGTAATGGGGATACTGCAACTGCGATGTATGCAGATACCACGCTCCCCGAATATATGGAATCTGATATCTACAAGTTAAACGCCACTGCATTAATTGTTGGAAAGCGAGGGCCTCCAATGGAGAGAGCGCCAGCATCAAACTTTATGGTGCTAGATGTAGAAAAAATACCAATAGATGATAATTTAATTTCAGTAGATCAACAAATTAGACTAGTGTCTGATCTGGAAAATCATATGGATAGAGTTCAACCGTTTGCATATTTGGTTCAAATACAAAACAGTCAAAATCAGGTAGAGTCTTTATCTTGGCTTACTGGAAATCTTACCTCTTTTCAGAAAATAAATTTAGGAACCACTTGGATTCCATTAAAAGAAGGCAAATACTATGCAACTGTATTTGTTTGGGAATCCGTTAACAATCCCACTGCTTTATCCCCTCCGATGAGTATGGAGTTGTTTGTCAAGGGATTGTGAAATAAAATGAAAAGTAGACTATTGATAATTATTGGAATTGCAGGTATATTTTTAGTTCCTATAAATTCTGCTCAAGGCTTGCCTAGTTTTTTGGACTGCAAATATGATTCTAGTTTTGTGATTTCTACAAACAAGTTAGAATTTACCCAAGGAGAAACATTTGTACTCAATGTCAAAACAATACAAAATGATACTTCATTTGAAGTGCTTGTAATAAATCCAAAAGGGCAGGAAGTTTTTGCAGATGTTGTTGACGGTACAGACAAATTTGGTTACACTCAGGCAAGATTTCACATACCAGATGATGCACTACAAGGAACTTGGAGTATTTTTGTAACTGCAAAACCATCTCAACAACAACAAGTTATTTTCATCGGAGTTGATGAAACCCCGCAATCAATAATTTCAATAAAATCTTCATATGTAAATTATGAATACAAAGTAGACGATGCATCGTTTTTGGTTGCAGGAGAACCAAACACTGGTATTCAGATAAATGTGCTAGATCATAATAATGAAAAAACAAATATCTACATAATTACGCTGACGCCAGAAGGTAAATGCAACTTTACTCTTGATCTGGATGGATACAAGCCGGGTGTGTATGCCGTTGAGGTTACTGACCATAATGATAAGGCAATTGCCACATTTACTGTGGGATTACAACCATCAACAGGTCAAATTGATGTCAGTACTGACTCTGCCAAATACTCTTCAGGAGAAACAGTTTTGATATCAGTAGAATCAGGACCAATGATAAAATTACAAATATCCATAATGGGACCTCTTGGCAATGTCATCGAGAAAATTCTTGCAACTACTGACCAAAACGGTAGATTATCTGAATCATTCACAATCCCACAAAATGCTACAGAAGGCACTTGGAGCATTAAATCCGCATCCGGCTCAAATTTTGATATAACCGAATTTACAGTGATTGCACAAATTGATTCCCTTTCCAAAATTCGGATGCCACCTTCAATATCTGACCCGATGTATCTATGGAATGACAAGGATCTGATTCTGGATGGAAACATATTCTCAATCCGTGGTGTTTCAGAAAATGTGACTGCATTTGACATTAAAATTAACAAATTCTTCAAAGGAGAATCAGCATCTGATATGATTACCGTGTTTGATTATGATTCAAAATTTCTTTTTCCTGTGGGACAAGATGCATTAATCTATCTGAAAAAAATTGAAAATTCTTATGAAATATCTCCATACACAGTAGAGACTACAATTAATTGCAGTGCAAGAGACAGAATTCCATTATCCACGTTACCTGGAGAACCCATAGGTCGTGGAGGTCCTACTTTGGAATTTGTTCCAGATCATCCATGCATCCCATCATATTACACTGGAATACTCTCTAACAATGATTCATCAACTGACACTGTTCCCTATAGAACTCCTGGAGGAAGTTTTTCTCCTGACAAAACTGTATATCCGACACCTTGGGAAGACAGACCTCCATTAAAACAATTCAAAGATGGAATTGATTCTAAAGTGATCCACTGTAATGATGATTTGGTGTTGGTTCAAAAGTACAACGGTTTTCCTGCATGTGTAAGAGAACAAACAATTCCAAAATTAATTGAGAGAGGGTGGAACAATAAAAATAGTGAAAACACAGTTGGCTGGAAAAAATACATCATGATTGAATCAAGTAGGATAGACAAATCCAGAATAACAGACAGGTTGACAATTCATCATTTAGGAGAAATCCAACATGGCTCAATTTTGAACAAGTTGTTTGTAGGGGTCGATGGTTGTAAGAATAAAACTGATTTGTGTGCATTGCCTAGAGGGATATCCCTAGATAAAACAAATCCATTAAATATCCCTGCACATGATTCTGACACTTTTTCTGTAACTCTAAACGAAAAACAGGCAAACTATCTTTTTTCACAGCTAGAGTGGATAATTGAAGAAAATTGGATTTACACTGCTATACAGTGGAAAGAGAATTACTACCTTCTTGTATTTTCAACATTTGATCAAACCAGAACTCCAGACGTGAAAATGAAACTAGTTGACATTCCTCTACAACCTGTTAGTTTGGAGAGTGGAGGAAATCTGAACTATACAATTCAGGTTGATGCATGGGCAACGTATGGAACCTCTGCCCAGATAGATCTTAGTGCAGTTCAGAGTGCAAAAGATTCTGGCATGGATGTATGGATTGAACCTGAAACTCTAATAATTCCTGAACGAAGTAATGCCACTGCAACCTTGTTCATACAAGCCAGTGACGATGCAAATGCTGGCATCTATGATGTCCGTGTCATCGGATACGCAAATGGAAATAATGCGGGTCTTCATTGCAGTAATACAATATGTCCTACAATAAACATAGGCAATTCCAATTGGTCTATTCGTACGTTTGGCTCGGGTACCAACATGGCCATCGGTGGAATTTCACAACCGGACAACACTTGGATGGAGATTGAATTGAACAAAAATGAATTCTTTGAGGATGACATTGTAGAGATCAAGACATATCTGGTGAACAACAGTACTGATACACTGACATTTATTCCAGATCAAATATTGATCAAAGTGATAAAAGCTCAGCCTGTAGGATACTATGAAAATCTTTACGGGATTAATGCAAGATATGAATCAGACGAACCTTTCATATTGGAGCCTAATTCAAAAACACTTTTGGTGAGACCATTTTATTGGAATCAGATGACTTTTCAAAATTTTGATGATGAACAAAGACTAGAGCCAAGACAACACAAAATGATAGCTAAATTTGTAGGGGAAAATCATGCATGGAATGATGATGTTATGTTTGAAATAAAATAGAGTTCAAACTTATTGGGATTTGAACTAAGTTTAAGATCAAAAAAGAATAAAAATCCAAAACCCCTATTATTTTACATGAAAAGGTATCAGTCAGTTTGAAAAATATATTGTCAATTATTTTCCTAATTTTGATTATCCTTGTAAGTTCTTTTTTAATTTATGATGCGCTTGGAAATAACGGTAATGTTGTATGGTCAAAAGCATATTGGATAATCACATTTGCTCAAATACCTGACAGTCAGTGGGCAGAAAAATACGACTTGTATCCAATTGTTATTGCATACAAGCAAAAATATCCTGACACCATCTTAACACAAGATTTGGGATATGTTGGAAAATATTTAGATTACACAGTTTCAAATTTAACTAATTCTCCACGTTTACACATATGGATAATCAATGATGACCGAGATCATTTTTACCTTAAATGTGAAGACTCTTTCAAATCATCACCAATTACTGTGCCAATGCAGGTCAGTGACTTTAACTGCAATGACCAAACCCCCTAGGATTCCCACATCATAGTCAAACTTGTATGGATTTGAACTTATTTTATTAAAAATGACTGTATCAATCTATTACTTTAACACCATTTGAACAAATCTTTAATCAAACGTAATTGGTCCATGAAACTCTATTGTTATTGGCACATCAAATGGAATCATGTTTTTAAAGTATTCATAATAGTATGATTGTGCGTCATCATGTTTTTCTAATTCACTTTCAAGAATTCCTATAGATACTCCAGTTCCTGGCGCACCTCCGCTTCCAACACTAACTAATTCAGGAAGAATATCAAAATTGCTAGTTATTATTGATTGAGCCATTTTGGCTTTGATATGTACTGGCAGTGAGTTTGTCTCCTTTGATAAAACTACAATATCGCCCATCTCCACGTCATTTGCTGCATCAATTCTATAGAAATAGATATCAGTATTATTGAACTGGATAGATTCTTGCAATTGAGGACCAAATTCAGCTGTTTTCCATGAGTGTTGATCTTTGTTTATTACATTTTTGGCATACTCGGCTCCATATTGTTCTTTTGTAAAATCCCGAACTGATACAGTAAAAGCACCTTTGTTAACCCAAGTAACAGTGTCATTTTCTTCTAAATTTATTACAAGAGACCAAGGTGCAATAGTCATCCTAGTTCCACTATTGTCAGTTACATCATAAATGATGATGGTATTTTTGTCTATAAGTGTTGGATCTAAATGACATTCAGCTCCTCTTTGAATGTATTTTTTCCCACATTGTAGTTTTGGTATTTCAAAAGGTCTACTTTCATCAAAAGAATATAGTGAAAAAAAGATGTAAGAACTAAATATCACAATTGCAATTATTATCAATAGTCTAATCTTCATTTTCTATTTCTCCACTACATGAAACTCTTTACTTGCTGTTGTTGGAAAATACTTGTTTGGTTGTTCAAATATTACAGTAACAGTGTATGTTCCAGGATTTTTTATTGTAATATTTCCAAAGAGTTTATGACGATCAGTAGAATTGATTTCAAAATCATGCATTATAAGATAAGGGTCGCAAAGAGGCTCTTGTCCCCATCCTTGTAGTTTTCCATCCTCACCAGGATAACTTACATTAATTCCTGCACACTCATGACCATAGCCGGATATTACAAAAGAAAAAGAATATTCTTCACCCAACTTATATTCATCTTTGAGTCCGACTATCTCAACGGTATAACGTTCTCGATATTTTTCTTCTATTGGATTTGGTTTTGGTAAAAGCAATGCTTTGGGTTTTTCTAATTTTTCAAAATCAATAATGTGTTTGGTGTTAAGATTGAAAAATCCACTTTGATCACTAATGCAGTCAGGAATTGAATCATAGATTCGTCCTGAGATTTCATATGAAACTGGTAAATCAAAAATCAAGAGATTTTCATTAAAGCTTCCATCTGCATGCTCATCAAGCCATCGTCCAAATTCCACACAATCTTCATTGTTTAGAATTGTCTCAATGTCATACAGTCTTTCTTTTGGGGTCAGAATTGCCCATCCGCGCTCAAGTAATTTTTCTTTGGTTTCAGGATTTACGCATACAGGAGAGCCATCATATCTTGCAACTAGAGTTAACGATTCCTTGCATTGTATTTCATCGATTGGAATTCCTGACTTGAACTGTTTTAGTGGAGAGATGATATAATCATAAGCAACTTGCCTTATTTGCTCAATTTCTGCGTGTTCCAAAAGAGAGGTTGGTGTGCATGTTTGAGGTCTTAAATTTTGTCCGTCATCATATGCAAAAACAACATATTCTAAATTCTTTGTGAAATTATAACCCCAGAGCCACTCTGAAGATATTATTGAAATGGTTTCTTGTGAGATTCCTTTGAAGTTCTCTATTATTGAAAATTGTGTTATTGCATCATTTTTACCATTAGATGAGCTACGTTCACTAGGAACATATTCTTTTGATAGTACTTGGCCTGCAAAAACAACATCTGATTCTGCAAAAGATTGAATCGTATTTACTCCTCCACAAGACAATCCATAAACAGAATTACTTGCAGTAAAAGAAACAAGAGAAATCAACACCAGAAAAATTATAAAATACTTCATAATATGACTAACAAAATAATTGGAAGCTCATAAAGTGTTCTAATGATTGGTTCAAATCCATACAGGTCCACACTTATGAATTAAATCATCAAAAATTAAACTACAAAGGGGTTTATCAACAATCATTTTCTTTTTTTATTATGAAATTAAAATTATTTTATATCTTGTTAATTGCATTACCACTGTATGGAATCATCATATCAGTGGCATTCAGCATTCATAATTCTATGGTACATGAATCAGGCCTCTTTTTGTTTAATTTTATAGTTGAAAGCGTGATTGTGCCACCAATGTCGATATCGTTTAGTGGTATGTTGGGTTTTTTGTCAAAAATATCATACATCCTCCCAGACATCATAATCAAAATAATTGCCAATTTGTTATTCTGGATATCCGTTGTGATAATCGGAAAACTGTATTTTAGATCAAAACCCCGTATCAAACCCCAATAGATTTGGTTGTGTGGATTTTTTCGGGTTTGAACCCTAGTTTTCATTTTCTCTTATTTTGTAGGGTCCATTACTTTTCCAATGAACAGAATATCATTTGTCATGTTATCCTGGATTAGAAATATGAAAGGATGGTCTGCTTTGAACAGTCGCCCTCCTGACTCATCAGTGTTAATTGCAGTGGCAGTTGCAGCCTCTGTTCCAATCTCATTTACTTCTACAAATGCCTTGTGAACTGCCTTTGATACAAACAACCCCTTGTAGCCAGTTATGCCACTAAGATCGGCCGGACCGAACACCGAAGTTATCCCCATGTCAGGCAGTGTTTCTTTCAAATCATATTCCGTATCAAGCGTAAATTTTGGGATATGTATGGTTCCTCTAAAATCTCTGAATTGACTCTTCCAGAGTTCTAAATTATCCAATGTGATTGAATCCTCAACTGACGGCATATCTTCTGCATCATGTGGCAAAATAATTAGCATTGAAAAAGAGTTTCCCTTGTATGGCATCTGAAGCATCTGCATCTGTTCTGTAGATGTATGGTTAAGGTTCATTTTATGCTCATAAGTCATCATCGGAGCTGTCACAGTTTTTGTGGAGTCTACTGCAAAGTCACCATCATAGGTATTTTCCAGATCAAATGGATATTCCCATGCCCCCTTGAAGTAGATTGTATTTGTTATTACCATTTTTGTCAAAGATGTGGTGGAGCCAGGTACAAGAAGTTCCTCTATTCTGTTTTGTGTTTTTGACTTTACCCAATCATTTATCTCAAGTCGTCCCTCATCTGTTGCAAAGTTTACAGTGTCAATCGAACTGTCATAGTATGTCTTTGCAGTGTCTGTATATTTCGGCAAAGGTGTAAAACCGTTTGCAAGCCACAATGCATTTGACATTTGTACTGTGTTCTCATCATTGTTTTTTTGATTCATCATGTTGATAAAAGACATGAATCCAACTTGCCTTTCATTGTCGTCTGTCGGAAATCCGAATACATCTTGTATCTCTGCTGCAGTGTCGCCTTTTGCACCTTCATACAGTATTGAAAATGCAGTAGAGATGCTAGGAGATGAGAAAAATACATTTTCGTTTTTCTCTTTTGATATTTGCCTGTAAAAATCAAGTGTGAATTGGTTGTTTGACTCTGTTATTTTTTTGGCAAGTGCAGAGTCAGAAGGAATAGTTTTGATTGGTTTTATTGTTGTGTTTAGTTTTACAGGATTGTCGGCCCATCCTCTTTCAATCAGTTTTTCTTTTGTTTGTAAAGTAACACAGGCAGGAGAACCGTCGTGTTTTTGGATTAAGACAAGATTAACTTTGCATTGTATTTCAAATATTGGAATTCCCAAGTTGGATTGCTTTAATGGAGGATCATCAGTATCCTTCTCTAACAGATTGTACTGAGAATTGTTTTCTGCAAAGGATTCCTGAATGCCAACAGTGCCAAAAACAATCAACAAGATAACTCCAAATACGTATATCATGATCATGGTCTTTTAGGACGCCTCATAAAGTGTTCTACTGAGATTTAGCTCAAATTCCAAGTTTGTTTTAAACAAAATATGATTAATGGTTCTATTGATTTTCACAATACTCAAAATCATCAAAATATCTAAACCCGTTTAATATCTCCAGTGTTTCAAGATCTACGGTTGCAGAATCATAATACTCGCATTTGTTGTGCTGTGGCATCTTGACTCCATCAATAAAGAACTGTACACTTGCATGCCAGTCATCCTCTGAAGACATTATCAAGAAATTATCCAGTTCTGGTTCAGAGGGCCAATCTTCTGCCTCAGGTAACTGTAAAACCTTGTTTACAACCTCTTGTTCTTGTTCTTCTGATACTAGGTTTGATGGAATTTGTGGAGCCCACACATATGGGGCAATGCATCCATAGGTACCCTTGCATAACTCCAACTTGTAACTCGGGGACGGCAGTTCAAAAATAATCCCATTCTTGTTATCAGGATGCAAACAAGTCATAAAAACACCCGTATCATTTTCTGATAGATTATTGTTTGGACAAAAATAATCTGCAAACAATTCCAAGTCTGTTTTGTCATAATCAACAGGAATGAAAAGAGCAGATCCTGGATGCTTTTTTTCGTCTGTCATCTCCCTGTCAAAATTGTAAGATGCTGCTCCAAGTCCAAAAATAACTGCTCCGGCTACAGACATGATTGCAATTGGAACAATAACTGTAATCAAAAATTTGTTTTTCATTTTCTTTTTCTCCTAATTACAAAAACAATTCCAATGACAATACCTGCAATCACAGTCAAAAGAAATGTAAAATTAATTGTCACACCATCTCCCAATGGAAATTGATTATTTTTCAAGTTGTGTTCCATATCCGAAAAGAATTTTTCTTGTATCACTTGATCTATGAATTTACCCTCATAATTTGGAATTTCACCTTGATAGAAATAGTAAGTGCGGACATTGCTATGGGCCATTGTAGGCTCACCGGACCACTCACCAAGGGTTCCATCTTCAATAGCAGTAAACATTTCTTGTTTTTTAGTCTCCATCCATTCAGCACCTTTATAGTCATAGTATTCTGCCCATCCTTCTTTGTAAAAGTCAATAGAAGCAGGTCCAGGATAGTATGGAGCACTTGGCCAATCAGGATTAGCATTTGGCGGTGCAAAAACATTAGATGTAGGAAATAGTATTGTAAATGCAAATAACACAAGCAAAAGTCTACTTTTCATTTTCTTTTTCTCGATTTAATAAACAAAATTGTTCCTGTGACAATCCCGCCAATAATTCCAGCAATTATTAAACTCAGAATAATATTACGCATTATTTGTGTATTTTCAATTTCTATTTTTCTTAATTCTGATTCTTCTTCATAAATTTTTTCAAGTTTGTTTTTTTCATCATCAGACAAACTTTCATAAATATTGCCAGGAGTAAGTAGACCGTAATCCCCTATTCCTTCTTTTACAGAATGCAAGCCCTGTACAATACTTGGAAATGAATGATAAACAGGAACACATAATGGGATATTGTATCCTGTTTTTGTTTTTTCAGCAAATACTATGTATGTTTTTTCTGCTCTAAATTTGAATCCATAAAGTCCCTCAGTTGAATGAATTGTCAAAGGATTTGAAATGTCACCTTTGAATGTATTTTTGATTTCAAATGTAACTAAAGTGGATTCTGAACCCGGAATGTATTCTTTTAAGATTACTTTTCCTTCAAACACTGCATCGTTATGGGTATATTGATACTGAGTGGTTAGAGGATCACAAAGTAATCCAAATGCAGGAGTAAAAAATCCTGAAACAATAATACCAATAAAAATCAGAATAACAAAATATTTCATAATATGACTAGATGAATAATGGGATGTTCATAAAGTGTTCTAATCTTTAGTAGCAAATCCATACAGGTTTGAACAAAACATCTGCTCAAGACCAAAAATTTCAATAAATCTATGTTTAGGTTTTGGATGTATTTTTTCTTTTTCCATTTTTTGTAATGCGATTTTATTTGTTTTTAATCAAATTATTAATAAACTGAATTATCAAACCAATAACTCCCCAAAACAAAATAGACATTGGAACATATACATGAGGAATTTGAAAAATCCACGGAATGGTATAATGTACCTGAGACGAACTTGGATCCCCTAGATAATTGATAGAACTATTGTACACTTCATCTCCCAACAACATTCCTGGAAGGTTAAGTGTCAGATGAGGACACCCTCAGAAGGCCATAACAAAGATAAAACAAAACCTAATGCTATGCCGTAAATTAGAAAACCAAAAAAAAAATTCTACCTGTAATTTTATGTATATTTTTCAAGTTATTCTATTCTGTACTCAAATACTATCGTCATGTAAAGCATATGATTCATGTTCTAATGACTCTAGTATCAAACCTGCATGGATTCCTTGTGTAGAAGAACTTATGAATATCCCACATTGAGCCAAAATGAAGATGAACTGTTTTGTGATTTTTTTGATAGTGGCAATCTCTTCCAGTGTTGTATTGTCATATGACATTGCCTATGGGTTATACATGCCACAGTATCCTGATGAACTTTTAGAAAGTAGTGATATCATCATTGTTGGAACTGTAATTGAAACTAAAGTTAGAAACGAGACAATGCATTACACTTTTAGTAATTCAACTCATCTTGATGTAAAACAAGAATACACAATGGAGCGTACAGTTCACAAAGTTTTGGTGGAAGAATATCTGAAAAATACCTTAAACTGGAATGACACATTAGTTGATGCATATGAGCCTGTAATTGGTACTCCTGGAGGATCATCAACCATGGGCAAAACATTTGAAAATGATGATCGTGTTTTATTATATTTTTACAAAGACACCAATGAGTATCTGCCTGAATCATTTAAAGTTCCACAAGAATGTTCAGCAAAAGATGCACTGACAGAAAAAAGACTTTGGTTTGTGGATTATAATTATGAAATAATGCAAAACGATCTAAAATTCAATGGCACTGATCCCTATCCAGTTAGATATGTTGCAATAAATGATCCCATACATTTTGTCTATCGATATGATGCTGATTCAATGACTGGAAAAAGTATTGATGCCACTCTTAAAATAAGATGGTCGTCATCAGACCAGTTGGAGAGTGAGACAATTCTCCAACAAGATATCACGCTTGACTCTAAGATGTGCGAGTTTATAGCACATGAGGAGTGGGAATTTAATCCAACAAAAGAAGGGGATTACAGAATCACAATCAGCATCAAAGATGATCTCAACTCTCAGCCAATTTTTAGCACTTCTCTTGATGCCAAATTGGATGTAGATGCAGCATATTCTATACCTCCGCTAAAACAATATCATGTAGGAATTAAGGGACATGAAGCATGGTGCAAAGAAGGATTATTCCTCATACTCAAAAATGATGATACTTCAAATATTGTATATGATAATCATCCGGCTTGTGTCACAAAAAATACCCTTGAAAAGTTAATTGAAAGAAATTGGGGATTTGTTAGGTGATAAAACAAGACATATGTTTCTTAATTTATTGCAACTGGGACTTTCTAGAGACAACTTGTAGGGCCTAGTCAGGTATATGTAACACCAAAAATCCCAGGAGCCTGAAATTATAATTACCTGAATTGACATATTTCATCATGGAAAGATTCGAACAATGCAGATATGCCGTATATTTTGATGTTCCAAATCCACATGTTATCATACATAAAATCGGTTCACACAAGTTAGAAATTCATGGGGGTGACCATATTGTGGAAGTTGTAAGTGGTTGGGGGTATTTTGTGGAAGAACATGAAGCCAAATCATTTGCAGAGGGCATTAGTAAATCCAGAAATATCCCAACACCCAGATATTGTAAAAAATGTTTTAAGCACTGATTTCTACTGGTCCAGTCGATGTGCATGGACTTGTTTTGAGACAAGTTAGTATCTGGGTCTTTATGGGTTCAAACTAAAATTTGGTAATAATTTATTATTGTTGTTCTACTTTCGTGATTTTTTAGAATCTGTTCTCTTTTTTGGGTTTCTTGATTTTGGCTTTGAAGTTGCTGTTCTCTTTTTTGGTTTGATTTCAGTTTTTTTTGGTGCAAGAACTGTTGGAGTGCTAGAAAATACAGGATCTGCTGCTGGTACTGCTGCTGGTACTGCTGCTGGTACTGCTGCTGGTACTGCTGCTGGTACTGCTGCTGGTACTGCTGCTGGTACTGCTGCTGGTACTGTTGGTTTTTCTTTGTGTGCTCCAAAGAAGCTTGCATATTGTAATGATAATATATTTTCAACTTTCTCTACTAGATCTACTTTTCTCTGATCACTTGTAATGTTTTTGTAGTCTCCTGCATTATTTGTGTAAAAATAATATTCTCGCCTAAGTGCTTCTTCCGTAGTTCCAAACAAAATCCAATTCTCTTGATATTTTTTGAGTTGTTGTATTCCTGTCAATATTATGATTAATGCTCCTAGAATTGCTGTAATGATGGGAATTATTACTGAATTCATTCCAAATATGCTAATTACTGAAATTACTGCACTAGTGAGGATTACAGTTATTTGAATTCCCTGAAATTTTTCTCTATTCTCAACTCTTTTTCGATGAAATCTGAGTACTCTATTCCATAATCTCTCTGATTCATAATTTTGAACAGGTCTGTCCGTGTCTTGAGAAATTGAAATGTTAGTTCACTCCTTCCATCATTTGTTCCTCTCATCATCAATTTATCATATCATAAGATTCCAACATTATACTATTGTGGTGATTTTTTTTCACTATGTTGTGCCTAAAACGATTGATTTTGGGTTCTGTGGTGAAAGCATTGCAGTCTTTGCACCTGATGAGGATCAAAACGATGAAATTCATACAAATACAATACAAGTATTTGATGCAAAGACAGGCTCATTCCAATATGTCATAGACAATCCAGATCCAAATATGGGTCATTTTGGAAAACATCTTGCAGAAGTAAACGATAATCTTGTGGTAGGTGTTCCCACATACAATTATGATGATAACCATTCTGGTTTCATCTACATCTTTGATGGGCAAACAGGCTCTTTACTACTCACAATTGACTATCCCGAAGAAAAAACCTCTGATGCAGAATTTGGTGGATATTTGTCTGCAGTAGGTGATAATATTGCACTGCGCTCAACATCTGATCAAACAGATCATGATAATTTCCTTCCACTATCTGATGTGGTCTACATCTTTGATGGGCAAACAGGCTCTTTACTACTCACACTTGATGAGCCAGAATTGAAAGATCAAAATTCAGGTTTATACATAAGTTCTGTGAATAATGATGAAAATATTGTCATTTCTGGAATGAATTTAGTAGAATCATATTCAGAACATAGACCAGTGTATGTCTTTGAGGGAATGCCAAACACTACAACTGATTATTCATTATTCATTTTGATTGCAAGTGTTGCATCTGGTGGAATTACATTAGGCGTAATTGTGTTTAGGAGAAAGAAACAATGAACATGCAAAGATTTTTTGGAATTTCAATTATGTTGTTTACGCTTGTAGTTATTTTGAACTTTGATGATGTGCATGCACAGCCTTTGCAAGAAGTGAATGCTGATGTGATTGAATTTGATGGTACGTTTGCAACAGTTAAGATTTCGTGGAATGATAACGGTGCATCATACTATAAAGTTGGATGTGTAAGCTGCATGCCAAACTTGTCAGATACCACTACTGAGAACTTGATGGTTCTAGCCAACGTAGCTTCCTTTGCAGACGGTAATGCGTTGCTGTATGTAATTGCATATGATGATGCAGATGAAATCATTTCAGCAAAACAAGTGATGGTGAAATTAAAATGAAGAATGTAATGATGTTATTTGGATTATTTACAGTTGCTGGTTTGGTTTTTTTTAATCCTGCCTTTGCTCAAGAAAATACACACCTACAATTACCTAGTCTACCAAATTCCAAATCCTGGCTTTGACAAGTCTGCATACGTATGGGGGGAATCAGGAAAACTGTTCATGATGTCTCCGCTTGACAACAAAGATCCTCAAAAAATCGAAGTCATAACTGCAAATAATTATACATTCCAATCCGAAATACAAATTTATCCTGATTCTGCTATTCAGAAAAATTTCATACTAACTGAGACTGGACCTGATACTGGATTATTTGAATAGATTTTTGTTATATCTGAACCTCAAACCAAAACTGCCTATGGTATCAACAGCAATTATGTTGTTGTAAACAAATCTACTGAACACATTACATTTCAATTTGATGCAGACGCTAATTCTGGATATGCTACCACTGCAAAAATTCACTACATCATATAATGCTCTAAGATTTTGAAATGCTTACAACAACTTTAAAAATTCCTGCTTTGTCAAACCACAGTCTTTGATGATGGCAAGAAGTAAGCCTTTTCCAATCTCATCTTTTCTTGGGAGAGTAGTCCAAAGACCGAATCCATTTTTAACTATGATATGACTGCCCTTTTGTCAGGTAGGATAAAACCCTCGATGCTTTAGTGCTCCTAGTATCTCCATCCATCCCAATATTGGAAGGCTCAAATCGTCACAGTGATTGCTTTTGATGTCTTACTTTTTGCTTGTAAATATGACTTGCACATTTTGATGGCTTTTTTTGTGTCCTCAATTGCCTCTGCCTTGGTATTGCCCTGTCCTCTGGCTTGAGGTATCTCTATACAATAACCAGCATAAAATTTACCGTCTTTTTTTACCACAATATTGAACTCTTTTTTTGTGCCATATTTGAGGTTGTTATTTTTACTATATAAAATTAGGTCAATATATTCCACAATACATTTGATTTTGTAGTGTAAGAAAAGCATGGATGACGATGCATACATTATAGCATTTGCAGACAAAGAAGGAGGGGGGCTTGCACGCCAACAAAACCTAGAGGGGAGACATTGTTGTCGCTCTAGGACATTACATTCTATCAGGGGCAGTTATACCTAAAAGATTCAATGCTTTTTCAAGGGTGATTTTAAAAGAATTAACCAAACAGAGGCGGGAATCTTCCAGGTTTGGATCACCCAATTCCAAAACCTTTGAATGCTCATAAAATGAGTTGAATGTTACAGCCAGATCATGACAATATCTTGCAATTACTTTAGGAGACAAATTATTTGCAGCATCACGAACTTGTAAATTAAAAAGACCAATATTTTTAATCAGAGCAATCTCAGATTTCTCTTGGAGTATAGAAAAATCAACATCAATTGTTGGAATACGATTTGATTTCTCAAGAATTCGAGATGCCCTTGCATGAGTGTACTGAATGTATGGTGCAGTATCACCTTCCAAACTAAGAGATTTTGTTAAATCAAATGTAATGATTTTATCCAAATCTTGTTTAATCATTTCATAACGTAAAGTGGCAACAGATACATTGTGAGCAATTTTTTCAATTTCAGAGGAATTCATTTCCGAATGTCGTTTTTTTGTTTCTTCTTTTGTTTTCTCTTTTAGTAGTTGGTAAACAGAATCTGCATTTACATACAATCCTTTTCTGCCAGACATTTGAGCTTGCTTTCCTTCAGTATCCAAACCAAGTGTCTTTGCAGTTTCTGAACTAAGAGTTACGGATTCATAGCCAAGATGAACATATGCATCAGGAACAGACTTGAATTTTCCCATAAGAGTTGTAATGATTTTTTGCAATCTTGTCTGACGAGAATCAATTACAGTGACGACTTTTTCTCCAGCAAAGTTTTGAGTAACAGGGTTATTTTTATTCAAAGTTGTCTGCCAAAGTTCTCTAGAACCAGGTTGTTCTTTTTCATATTTTTCATAATTAAATGGGTCATCAAGTAGCCTCAGTTTCCATGCAGCATATGGGATATCCTTTGCAATGTATGTTGCAGTGCCATTACTTCGGACAATAACCTTATCATCTTCTTTATTTTCCCCTCGAATTACCCAGCAACCAGCATTCTTTCCTTCTTTTTCAAACTCTATCAGAGACAGTTCTTGTAGTTTTTCAAATATTTCACTCCAAAGTCCAGAACGAATAATTTGAGATTCAAAATTAAGACAATCATAAAAGACATCTAAATTCCAACATGTTTCAAGTTGACCGTCTAAAACTTTTCTTGTGATTTTATCTGCAAATTTTGCAGTTTCAGAATTTCCATCTTCAAGTTCTTTGAGAACATTTTTTCTTACCTCTTCAAGACTAGGATCTGTGTCATATTTTTCAGTTGTTTTAACATAAACATCATCTCCGCAATAATGATCAAATTTTTTTCCATTAGGAGGTTCCTCAGCAAATCCAAGGTGTTTGAAGCCAACTATGATATCGGCTACCTGAAGACCAGAATCATCAACATAGTTTAGAACATTGACTTTGTAGTTTGCTTTTTCTAATATTCGAGATACAGTGTCACCGATGATAATATTTCGAATATGTCCGATGTGAAGAGCTTTGTTAGGATTTACACTTGTATGTTCAACTACAATCGTAGAATTATTTCCAATATCAACATCGCCAAATTCATCAAGATAAGATTCAGACAGGATTAACTGACTTAATTTTTCCCAGTCTGCAAAGAAATTCAAATAACCAGAGGGATGTGCCTCAGATTTCAAAACTAGCGTGTTTACACAATTTTGAAATTTACCAGATAACATATCAGCAATTTCTTCTGGGCTTTTTTTGAGTTGCTTTGCTAGTAAAAATGAAACATTTGAGCTCACATCACCAAATCCTGGTTTTGCAGGTTCTACTGTGAATTTTACATCAGATATGGAAAGTTCATCAAGTATCTTGTTGAGGCTATTTTCAATTTCGTCTATTATAGATTTAAAGGTCATGTTATATCTCAGATAATTTAGGTGCTAATTTATCTAATGCCATAGCCCTTCATTACTTTTTTTATAATCAGTGTGCCTAGATAGGACATCAAAACTTTCAGAATTCAGATACATGCGCACATGATGAGTGACGGGTCCTGTCAACAATAACGCATCAGACCTATTTCCATATCCAATATTTTCAGAAACAAATTTCAGATCAACTCGGATATTATTTTTTACAGCGTCAATAGAAATTAATTTAAGAGATGATTCTTTTCCATCAAAATTAAATGTGGGACTGTTCTTTACAGATTCTTTTGCAATGCTGCGGATTTTGTGAATTTCGTCAGGAGTCAAAGATGTGTCGCGAATTGTGATGTCAGGTTCCACAGACATTACATACAAAAGAAATATCGTTATGAAAATTGCTAATATGGTTAAAATCAGTATGAAAGCACTTTTTTTCATTTTGTTATCCTATCATCAAGATGAGAAAAATCATCCACTTATAGTGTATTTTAATCCCAACAGGCAGTAAAGCCCTGCAAATCCATCAATTTTGTGACAAACCTCATGTATGGAAATAAGATATCGTGTAAATAAAAAGAAAACCGTCATTGCAGCAATTGATGTAATTATCAAAAATCTACTTTTCATTTTCTTTTTCTCCATAGTAAAAATACAATCATACCCAGAAATGGAATGCCAATAACAAGAACAAAAAGTACATTCTTTTGATCATTTTCAATTCTTTGAGCCAACTGTTGTTCAGGGCACATCCCCCATCCCCCTATACATTCTCCTAATGATTCATTCTTTTGAGAATTTACATTTTCCATGTATTGTGCATGTATAGGGATGACAAATTGTATTAAAATCATGGTTATTATCAAAAATCTACTTTTCATTTTCTTTTTCTCCTAATTTTTATACCAATAATTATTCCCACAACTATCACAATTAATCCCAAAATAAGATAGTAAGAGATGTTGTATTCTAGAAGATTAAACATTTCTATAAATCCTATTGCTTTAGTTGTACACATGTCATTATTCATAAAATCATTTTCATAAACAAACACATTGTATGTTACTCCTAGTTGATATCCTACATCACATGAACTATTTTTCACTTGTATTGATTCACTGTTACTTGCAACATTGGTATTTCTTAACACAAATGTATTTCCCGAAATATCTCCTTTAATCGTAGACATTACATTAAAATGAATTTTTTGAGGTCCACCAGAATTATCGATATTGGTAACAGTTCCAATAAACACATACTCTGATTCGTTTACCGCTTGTACATAATCGATAGGAGATGCACAAGAACAAGCATAAGATAGTGGAGCACTTGGGACTAGAACCAATAATGAGATGATTATCAAAAGTCTACTTTTCATTTTATTTTTCTCTTAATTATCACTGTAGTGATTCAGCAACCAAAATTAATTTATCCAATGACAAAGTTGTTTTAAGCATATACGTGATTCCGTTTTCATCAATGAATTTGACTCTAGTTTCAGTAGAAGTAGATTTTTGAATAGATGTTCCATCTGGAAAATCTGCAGTGTGTACGCCACAATCAGGACATGAGTCTACTGCATATGCCAACATTCCATTAATTCTTATCAGTTGTGGATTCAGTGAAGGATTTTTAGCCATTACATCATCATATGTTTCTTGAATTCGCTGTTCTGCTGAATCAAAAGTTGCAAATTCTTTCAGATTTCTTTCATCATATTGATAAATGAAAATTGCGCCATCATCAATCAGCATATTCAATTTTCCCATCCATCCATCAGATATTTTCTTATTGTGATATATGATGTAAGATTCGTATGGCATTGCAGACATTGAGCATTTCATTGAATAGCCTTCAGGTAAGTAAGAAGGTACTTTGAAAAATGGTGCTATGTTTTTACTCTGTTCTAATGTCATACAATTTAGGTTAATCTCTGAATTAAGTTCAGATTCAACCCCATACTTGAAAGTATCCTCATTTGATTTTTGATAGAATGAACGAGATTGCTCTAACAGAAATGGAAATGACATTGCCAATCCAATAATTGTTGGAATTAAAATTAATGTTCTAGTTTTCAAGGGTTAGCGCCTTCTCCACACCATTCAGGATCATATTCTCCTCTACATACTTTAATTTTGACAGATTCGGATTCAGAATGAATTGCCTCAGTAATCAAACAAGTGTTAGTATCTATGTAATGTGTCTCATTATTCCATAGTGTAAAATCCTCAGTGAGAAATTCACTGTTTCCAGTCCAACATCGTGCTAAAGCAGTTCTAAGACTAGCATCAGATTCATATTTTTCTGTGGTTTGCCACTTGCAGATATTATTATCAAGATGATGAGTAAAATTATTCCATACATACAACGGTTGATGATCAAGAATCTCGTTCTGCATCAAACAGAGACAACAAGACTACTGTAGAACCAAGTTCCATTTCCAATGTATGGTTAGCCTCATCAAACACATATTCACCAACATGTGTTTCGCTTACATTGCCATATTCATCTTTTACAGTTACCTCAAATGCACCAGTGTCTAAAAATTTTATTTCAGCAGGAATCGGAGTTACGGATGCAGTTACAAACCAATACCCATCAGGTAAATTCAGTTGAGGATCTGTACTCTGAGCTGAAATAAGATCTAATTCATTGCCAAGCATGGCAATTCCCACTGCAACAGACGCTATTGCTATTGACCAGACTATTGCTGCCTTGTTTACAGAATCCATATGTTGAATGATTTCGATGATTAGTTAAATGGTGTGATTATTTTGTATCTACTTTTCATTTTCTCATTTCCCTCATACCGCCAGTGTTTTGTTTCCTACGAATGATAAAGCCTGTAATAGTTATAATAATTCCAACAAAGACCAAATAAGGGTGCACATCATCTACTAATCTTATCCATAAAGGAATGTCACTCAAATTACGGGGTTCAGAAGAAAGATTTTGAACCGTTACTTCTATTCCAATAACACCAATTGTGAATATAGTAAAACCGACAATAATTACTATAATTCCTATTTTCATTTTCTTTTTCTCACATTCAGGCATTCATAAAATATCCTATTGTATGTACAAACCCCATAGTTCCATTAATTGTTATCATAGTATTATTAAACAACAAAAATCGGTTAACCGATTTCAGTCACAAATGAACGTATTTTGATAAAATGTGGTTAAAGTATTTTTTATTGAAACCTGTAGTAGACAACAATTCTGGACAAACAGTTCTTTTGAAACTGTTTTTTTGATCATTTCTCTTTAATCTAGTGGATACTTGTTCATTAAGATTCCTTTTCTTAAGTCCTGATTTACAATGATAAAATTATCCTGATTTACAATGATAAAATTATCCTAATTCAAACCCATTGAAATTTGATCTTAACCCATCTCGTAGATTGTTTCAAATCATACAGTATGAATGATACGACATACTTAAAAGACAAGACTCAAAGATTTTTGAATGGGCATGGGTTGGAATAATTCTAAATTTCTATTTGTAATGGTATTTGCAAGTTTAATTCTCATCTTCAATTCTACCACAGATGTTATTGCAGAGGAGAAAAATCCTGTGACTGGTTCTTCTATTTCTTGGAATGAAGGGAAAATCAAATGGCTTGAGACAAGTTATCCTTCTACTGGTACTGCTGTAGTTCAGTTAATTGATCCTGATATGAATTTGAATTCTGAAAAAGTTGACAACTTTGATGTCGATGTTTGGTCTGATACTGACTTTGCAGGAATTGATCTTACCATGACTGAAACCGATGTTTCTTCAGGAATCTTTGAAGGAACTGTATTTTTTACTATCACTGATGACTCTTCAGGTCATAGACTCAGAGTGTTACAAGGTGATACCATCTACACCAAATATGATGATATCACAATCTCTGAAACTAATAAAAATTATAAACTTGTTCTTATTGGCACAGCGACAATTGATGGTGATTCTGTTTCTGTAATTGAAAACAGAATAACTCTGGATAAGGAATCATATGTATGGGATGATGATGTTTCCATAACTCTTGTTGCACCTGAACTTAACCTTGATAACAAATCTATTGAAAAAATTGATGATCCTGAAAAGTTTCCGATAGAAATCACAACACGTCATTTTGAAATTAAAGAATTCAATCTCGTTGAGACCGGTATTGATACCGGCATATTTTCAGGTGAAATAACTCTCAAAGCAAGTGAATTTCCTAATCCCGATTATAATGACAGTGATGGAATATCTGTAAACTTTGAGTATGCTGAGGATAATGTAGCAATAGGTTCAGCACCGATAATTTTGAATTCTTTTGAATCTTATGCTCCATCTGTAAGTTTTGACAGAGATGTATACCCCGTACCTTTTGGCAGTGTTGATGATTTTGCAGATATGGTGTCCTCTACTCCTGATGGCAGATCTTTATTTCCTGTACACCTAACTGCTGTAACTACAGGTAACTTACAAGAGTCTGAAACGTTAGGATCAGGTGATCTTATGACTCACATCCGAATTCATGACGCTAACTTTGATATCTCTCAAAATGTGGATAAAATTATTCAAGATGTAAACGGCAAGACTGTGGGACCTTTAAAAATCTCAGTCATTCGAGATTCACAAACAATGGTGCTTGCTTATGCTGGCGGTAGCACTCCAAATGATGATGGATTAATTGATGTTAATGATAACAGTCCTACCACTGCAAGACAGATGGGATCCATTTCTGAGGTTAGTCCTGATTCTGGAGTTTTTGAGCTAGACCTTGCAGTGCGATACTTTGATGGACCATCAAGTGCGCAATGTCCTGTAACTGCAATGTTTACATCATTAAATAATGACGCAGTTTTTGGCAGCGAAGAATCAAGGTTTGATGAACCATCTACTGAAACAGAAAACTATTGTATTTTGAAAGGGGATGTCTTGACTGTAGAATACACATATCTTGATGAGCAAGGAAATGTCAATGTTGTAACTGATTCTGCAACATTTGATCTGAGAAATGGTACACTTGAAGCTAACCAAGACGTTTACATTATTGGAAGTGACATGATCTTGACACTTACTGATCCTGATTTGGATTTGGATAATGATAAAGTAGAAACATATCCTTTGGATCTGATTGAATGGGATTCTAGTGCTGCAACTTTGACTATGGGTAGACTTGGTGGCGAAATCTCTGCATTTGATCCAGAACCATTGAACTTTAGAGAAACAGGTGACAGTACAGGTGTTTTTCAACTAGTTGTTGAGATTCCTCATGTATTACAAGACACTTACTTGGAAAGGGGTGAGGAAATTGTACTTGAATACACTGACTGGAGTCCATCTGGTGCATCTTATGTTGGTAATGAAGAGGAGGATGTCGACTTTACAATTTCCACTTCTAATTTTGGTGCAACTGTAAATCTTGACAAAAAAGATTACACTTGGAATGACAAAGTGTACATCACTGTTGTATCCCCAAATCATAACTTTGATTCTGATTTAGTTGATGAAATCGGCAATATTGCCTCCTCTAAAATAAAAATTTCCACTCGACAATTCAACCTTGATAACTATAAGCTTGTAGAAACCGGTACAAACACTGGTACATTCACAGGTGAAGTCACACTTGTTGGACACGTTGGCAATATGGATACTGTTTCGACTGGCAAAGGCCCTGTTGATGGAGTGATGCCTGCAAGCAGCAAGGACGGCATCACTGTTGAATTTGAACTCACAGAAGATGAAACTGTAGTTGGCTCTGCATTGATAAAGTCTGACAAAAAACTATCTCCCCTAAAACAACAATTGGCAGGAGTATCAGCAAAAGATGTTGTATGTAATGATGGATTTTCTAAATTATACAAATCTGATAATTCTGCAATATGTGTCAAGTTCGATACGATATCAAAATTAATGGAAAGAGGTTGGGATGAATTCTAAATTACTATTAGCTGGTTCGCTGTCGGTATTATCTGTTATAGGAATATTTTTTGCAAGCGTTTCAACTGGCAATGTCTCACCACAAACATCTAGTGACATCCAGTCTTTAGATTACAGTTATGCTTTTTCTGGAGGCAACATGACATTTTATGAGGAATGGTGCTCCCAAACTGGAGGTGTCTGGGTAGACTCTTTTTGCCATTTTAAAAATCAAGAAATGTTTGACAAAGCTGCTATTGCACTTGAAGAATTCAAAAAAAGTAAAATCACCGGAGTCACTGCACAAAATGTCTGCAATATATTGGAAATACCATGTCCTGACAAACCAGTTTTTGACGCAAATTTTGATGCGGATAATGGCATTAGTGGATTTGCTTATGTGAAAGGAGATGTACAATATACTTTCAATGTTAGGGGTAATGAAATAAAATACAAGATACAAGATGAAGATTCTAAATGGATGACATTTGGGGATCCATCAAACCATGAACGATTTTCAAGAACTACAGATACTGTTGAACTTGAGCATGAAACTTTAACTGATATCGTCACTTTGTTTTATGACCCTATTGTAAAATGTGAAGAACAAAATGGTTGGTGGGCAAGAGGTGTATGCAAACTACCAGATGGCACTATGATTGATTATGATCCAGACAACACTGCAAGAGTTGGTAATAGAAATTACGATGAAAATCATGAGGATATTTTATACAATCAATTCAAAGAATTGGAAATTTGGATTCACAAGGCTTCTACAGGGAAAAATGGCAACCATTCTATTACAATTGACATTGATGACTATGTGGATAACGGGCAAGAAATCAAAGAAATCATTGGCAAAGAATTTTCAGTAACATTTGGTGAACAGGCTGTTCTGGAATGGAACGAATACACATCAAAGAAATACATTTACGAATGAGTTGAGATGAATTTCAAATTATTATTAGGTGTAAGTGTATCTGTCGTGGTAATAATTGCGGTAATTGCAATGTATGCAGTTAAAGATGATTCATCATTTACAGAACAAGAAATTCAAGAATTCATACAAAAGGAAATTTCAAAATCGCCACAAATTACTGGAATTTATGCACAAACTATTTGCAAAATTTTAGATATGGATTGTTCTGATCAACAATCATTTTATGCCGTATTTGATTTAACTGATGGGTATACTAAATTATCATATTCACAAAATGGTAAACAGTATGATTTTAGAATAATTGATGATGTACTAGAATACCATACAAATCATAATTCTGCTGAATGGATGATGTATGAAGAAGAAGACATATGGATGTGGGATTATGATGCCAAAGCAAGAGATGAAACAATACCCTCTGCCTCTCTGACTGAACAGAAATATTCAAAAACATTTCAATTTGACAGTGATGAACTTGGAAACTATGGAAACTGGAGAGTTGTACAAGCTGAAAAGAAATGAAGATACATCGTCTGGATATTATTACACTGAATATCGAATCATTGATGATGACGTGATCCAATATAGGCTTGCCACAAACCCCTCACAGCCTTGGATGACTTTTGAGGATTGATATGATGAATAACACAAACGTGGTAAATCTTTATTTGACTTAACATGAAAACTAGAAATTTGATAATCCTTGGTAGCATAATATCACTTACAGTGATAGGAACTGTAATAATTAATCTCACATATGGACAATACATGTGGAAAGAACAAGTGGATGGACTAGAACAAATTGATATGATAAATGATATCCCTCTATCTATTTCATCTGCTAAAGAATTTCTGAAAATGGACTGTGAAGATCTAAATCACATATATCCAGAGTTTCCAAATAAAGAAGTCGCAGATGCTTGGAATGCTAGAATGCATGAATGCATTAATGCACAAGAATCCACATCAGCACCCATGTCTGATTTAACATCTAATCTTGATGAGACTGGTAATCTTTCAGGATATGACTCTGTTACAGAACTTGCGACACTACAAAAGATGTCATGTGATGAAATAATATCTAGAAATCAACTTGGCGGGGATTATCTGACTAAAGAAAACAGATCATATGTTAAAGATAGGTTGCAAGAATGCGATGAAGAAATGAAAGCAACTGAAGAATATGCTCAATTTAGAGAACTAAGATGTGATGAACTCGTTGCATTTGATGGAAAACTAGATGTGATTAATTCACAACAAGTAAGAGATTATATTGCCCGTGAAATAATAGATTGTAAGAATAGAAATTATTATGTAGGAAATTAGATTTGCAAGATGAAAACTAGATATCCATAATTGATATGATTTTGATGCTATGTTCTAACTTTTGAATAAAGAAATAATGTCACTAGCAACCGAAGTTGCTAGCGGAAGAATTTACGCCTGATGACCTAAGCCACCAGCTCGAAAATCACTTCTTGGCGTGCAAACCAATTACTCCTTTTTGATCTTTGGCCCATAAAGATTTTGCGTCTATGAACGATTGCTTTGTGAGGCATTACATTTTCAGATATGGATTCCTTATCCCTTCCTATCTTTGTAAAATAAAACACGCTTTCAGAATCACTCGCTTTCTAAAAAGATTCATGATATAGAACAGATTTGAATATGTGCAAATCTAATTTTCTAACGTTGAACTTTTTCAAGAGCTCTTGAAATTCTTTGCTGAAGTGTTTTGTTATTTATTGACGGAATTATGAATTTCTCTGAAAGTTTCTTTTTTGGTACGGAATCTGCAATAGCTAATGCAGTTGTATGTAGAATTTCCATGGTTATCTTTTGTATTTTCAAGTCAAGTATTGCCCTCATCAAATAGGGAAAAACTATTGCATTGTTTACTTTGTTTTCATATCTGAAACTTCCAGTTGCAACTATTTGTGCGCCAAATTTTTTTGCAACTACGGGATCAATTTCTGGGTCTGGATTTGTGAGTGCAAAAACTATGGATTTTTCATTCATTTCCTTGATCATTTCAGGCTTTAGTAGGCCCTTTATTCCTGATACTCCGATGAAAACATCTGCTTTTTTTATTGTATCTGAGAGTTGTCCTTTCTCATTTTTGTTTGTAAATCCAGATAATTCCATCTTATACTTGTCCATGTTGATTTTTCTTTTCTTGTGTATTGCACCCTTTGAATCAAGCACTATGATGTTTTTACATCCTGCAAAGTAAAGTAATTTTGCAATGCAGTACCCTGCAGATCCTGCTCCAGCTATTACAACTTTGATCTTAGATATTTTTTTATCTACAATCTTTAAGGAATTTAAAAGTGCAGCTAATACTACTACTGCAGTTCCATGTCTGTCATCGTGGAATACTGGTATGGATAGTTTTTTAGCAACTTCTTTGGATATGTCCAATACTTTTGGTGATTCAATATCTTCAAGATTTATAGCTCCAAATACTGGCTCAATTGACATTATTACATCAATAATTTTCTTCTTGTCTCTGGTAGCAAGACATATTGGATATGCGTCTATTTTTCCATATTTTCTATACAGGACTGCCTTTCCCTCCATTACAGGCAATGCTGCATCTGGACCTATGTTACCTAATCCTAAAATTCTTGTACCGTCTGTAATGATTGCTACATTGTTTCCCTTACCTGTAAGTTCATACTTTGTTTCAGGATGTTTGAAAATTTCAGTACATACTTCTGCAACCCCTGGGGTATAGATTAACTGAAGATTTTCATTAGTTATCTTTGAAATTTTACTCTCAATGTAGATTTTCCCATTTAATTTTTTATGCAATGAAATTGCATCTTTTTTTGATACCATCCTTTGACATTTCCCTCTGGAGTTCATAGTATAATATGATATGTGACAAACTGTGTTAATGCTGAATTAGCATCACAATCCCTTTTATTACACTAATCAAGAATAGAAAATTCTAATCTTTACTAATTTTTCAGATTCCCCTCTGTTTTTTATTATAAATTATAACGACATCTTCTGCAAGTTTTTGATTGGGGATGATTATTCTCCCTCCATCCTCAGTTAATGCAACAATTTTCGTCAAATGTAATTCTATGATGATTCCCTGCGTATCCTTAATCATTATTGAATCTCCTATGTTAATGTCAGAACTAAAAAAGACTCCAATTCCAGCGGTAATATTCTTTAATTGATGCTGTAATGCAATTCCAAATATCACCATCCCTACTCCAACTGATGTGATTATTTCTAATGCAAATTCAAAGAGTCCTAAGGACGCTCCCAAGTAGGCTATTTCTGATATTACGATCAAGAGGGATACTATGCCTAATAATTTTTGGGCGCCACTCAGATCATGCATCTTTTTATTGATGATGTATCTTGTGATGAAAAATAGAGTAACTGAAATTACAAACGACGCTAATATGGAATAATAATTTTCAAACACTATGTTCACTTTATTCTATAACTGAACAACATCTTTCAGAGCCATTATTAATCTAATCTGCTGAGATATTTTCATTTTAAAATATTTTGATTTCCATTTTTGAGAATCATCTGTTTGTGTAAATAATGAATCTTCCTTAGAAATATGATCTTCTTTGTCAATTACTAGTAAAACTCTGAAAGAACTACTTCCTTTATCATTTACTTCCACTCCTGCAGTTAGCATAAGAAAAGAAAATAAAATGTGGGTTGCAACAGGTATGCTTATCCATTATTTGGAATCTTTCACAGATTCTCTTGTTGTTACTGAAGATGATGAAATACCAATTGGTGTCATTGGTGGTCGAGAAATAATTGAAAATATTTTTAAAAATCCCACATCTGATTTTTTTGATAATACCACAGTTGAACAAATTTTTGATAAAAATCTAGTAATTTTATCTGAGAATACCACTCTTGGCGAACTTCTCACTACGTGGAAGAATACTAGGCGTGCCTTTTCTATAATTCCAAATCATCTTGGAGGCTATTCCGCAATATCTGGAAGAAAGCTATTGGAAATTGGCGCTAACTGTGTTACTGATTTGTCTCTCTCTGAATTCCCAGAAAAAAATGTTATTTCATTTGAAAAAGACAATTCGATAAAAGAAATCATTCAACTGATGCTAGGAAACAATACACGGAAATTGTTGCTAAAAGATACAAATTATTTTATCAGCGATCGTTTATTGATTCAGAGCATTGCAAAGGATTTTGATTTTTTTAGAAATGTAAAATTTTTGGAAAGGAAATTTGAAGAATCATTCAAACTAGAAGAAGCTACAAAAATTTCCAAAGACATGAATTTGGCAGAAATTTCAAAGATGATGTATGTGATGCCCCACCCTTATGTAATCTATCGAGACCAAGTTATTACTCCATGGGATATTTGCATGATTTTAGAATCTGATAGAATTGAGTTTATGGGCTAATCCTTGAAAGAAGAATTATTTTCCATTTTGTTAATTAACCTATTCCGGGAGTTGGTATGGATGCAGATGTTCTGGATGTATTCTCAAAGTATTTTCTAGTCTCATCTATCATTTTCTGATTATCTTTGTTTATTTTTTCTAGTCTCTCCTCGAATTTCTCAGTTTCTACTTTGACCTTTATAATATCTGAAAGTGTTTTAATTGATTTTATGATGGCGTCATCATCTGGCATCATCATTCTACAAGTAGTATACAAAACAATACCTGCCGCATCTGAGTTTTTTAATGCAGAAATCACACTTGCATCAGCGCCCAGTATTGTTGCACCTGGAACCAATGGTAAATTATATTCGTCAAAAAGGGATTTTGAATTCTTGTTAGCTACTAGTCCATAAGAAATAGGTTCGCCTATGAATTTTTCATTTACTTCCAAACCGCGTGGAATGATTATCTTCTTGATGCCATTGCTTTTTGCAAATTCTATTGATTTGATAATCAATTCATATGTGGAGAGTGGACTCAAAGGGATTCCAGATAAAATTGCATAAATGTTATTTTTATTGTAGATGCGAATAGGTCCATAAATTTTGCCATTTTCAATCATATATGATGGAGAAATTTTTGTAATTTCAAGTTCCCCTATATCCTTCATTTGTAATTGAGCGATTAGGTAAGATATGGCAAAAGCTCCAACCAAGCCTGCGCTGGGAAATGCAACAATTAGGAATTTTTCCCTTTGTGAATCTTCTGAACTCATCACAAATTACAATTTCATAATACAAAATAAAGTATGTTAATTTGATTTTCAACCATGATATTCATGACCAATTTGAATTTGTGTGATTGATTTTCTAAATACTTGTTCGAAAATATTTGATTCAATTTTGCCCAGAACGTATGTGAAAGTTTGTACAACACTGACATTCTTGTGTTATGCATTCTTGTTCAGCACCATGCCCACAAATACCACATTCACAATGTATGCTCATGATATCATTGACCTTTTTACAAATATAATGGATCTGTTTTTGTAGTTTATATCCTATACGGCATTACAGTTTTTCATTTGAATGTGTATTTCAAGACTAATTATTTCATTTTACCACTTTACAAAAAATTAAAAGGGAATTCTATTTTTGAAATTTGTCGCTGTCTTTATTACGATTAAAATCTAAAATTTACTATGGTGAAAATTCCCGATTCAATTAGAGACTTTGCTGAGAGTCAAGGGGTTTTTGTAGTTGGGACTGTAGGGGGTACTAAATTTGCAAATGTCTCTCCAAGAATTTTCTTTAAAGTTGAAGAAGATGCAATTTATTGGCTTGATTTTTTTGAGCATAAATCATTCAAAAACATTCAGGTAAACCCCTGTGTGACAATTTCTGTTTTTAACAAAAATGATTTGGAAGGATATCAGTTTAGAGGATTAGTAAATTACATTACTGATGAACCTACAAAATCAGAAATTAAAGATTCAATCATACAGAAAATTCTGAAGACAAACCCTTCACCAAAAATTAAATCCTTGTCAGAAAAAGAGGCCTATGTAATTCAATTTGAACCCAAAGTATGTTATTCATTAAATCCCGAAAAATATTCTGATATGTCTATTGGTTCTGATGTTGACTCTACATCGTTATTTAGAAATTAGTTTTTTTGGAACATTAATCGCTCCACAATATTAAATCCTAAATATTTTAATTCTTTATGAATGGCCTCTTGAGCCAAAATTGCTCTTCAAGGTAATTAATCTCTTCTAAACAGTAATGATCTATGCCACCTAGAAAATTCTTTATTTACAAAGCAGATGGTAGACGAGTCAAATTTAATGAAAATAAGATTCTCAGTACGTGTATACGTGCAGGTGTCAGTAAACAAACTGCAAAACGGATTTTAAAAAAAGTGAAATCTGTAGTGTGCCAAGACATGACTTCAAATGACATTTACAGAATCCCTCGTACCATTTCTGAAGACAAATGTCTCAAAGCTTTGCATCAAAGATACCAATTAAAAGATACAATTATGAGAATGGGTCCTGCAGGATTTTCTACAGATTGGCATCTATTATTGCCCAATCCTGAAAACTATGAAACCCATCTTGCAGAATTACAGTAATAATTAAGAAATTCGCGATTTTGATTCATAAAATGGACTTGTTTTTAATAGTAAAAAGAAAAATTCTTCAGTATTGCCAAAATCTGAGAATTCAGTTTTTTGGTTTAATCGAATCTGGATTTTTTATGGAATAGTGAAACATGCACAATGAGTCATTGGTACATTGACATTTCATAATGCTGCAAAATAAAACTAGTATAAAAATTTTTTATATGCCTGTTTTTGATCCATCTTTGAACAGTTAACGTGTACGATAGATAGAAAATTTCCTGAAAAATGAGATCTGATTATTGGATTTTAAAGTTTGAGGAACCCTGGATTTGGAATTCTACCTGCAAAACGTCTTTGTATGACAATTATTTCATTTGATTTTCTATCTCTAATGATTTTTTCATTAGTTTTCTCCAGGGTTTCTTTTATTTCTGAATGGCACATCTTCAATTTCTTTTTCAGCTCCTCATCCTTACTTGTTTCATTAACTAATTGTATTGCAGATGCCAACTCTGTTAAATTTGAAAATGCCTCTAATAATTTTTCATAATTTTCCTTACTTTGTTCTGCAGGTTTGTATGAATTAAGATCCTTGGATATGTCTACAAATATTTTCCTGCTTTCTAATTTTTTTAACGATTCTTTAATCTTAGATTCATTAGTGAACATGATGTTGTTGATAAATCCTACATAACCATCAGGATTTGAATAAGATAGTTTGTTATAATAAATGTCTGTTCCTGATATTCTCATTTTTTTGATAAATCCTAATGCCTCTAATTTTTTCAATGAATTGCTGATATCTTTTCTTCTGTATCTTTTTCCTTTCTCATCTAAACATGTTTTCCATAAATCATCTTCATAGTTATTCTCTTGATTCATATTTTTTAAAAGCAGTGATATGGAAATCTCTTTCATAAAATTTTGTTTTTTCTGAACTATTTTATCTTTGGCGACAATCTTAGAAATCTCATCTTTCCATTTTCTGAATTTATTTGATTTTTAGTCGTGAAATTATTTTTGTTATGTCAAGAAAATGTTAAAAATTCATTTTTTTTGGGGTTGTCTGTTTATCCATTTTGAAAACATTTGATCTTGATTCAATTTAGTTAAAATTCTATAATGGTGGATTTATTATGGATTGGAATTGGACTTGGAATAATTTCATTCATAATATGGTTGGGAAATATGTCCAAACTCCACAGTATGATTATGTCAAAATTACTCTTCATTGTGAATCTTGTGGGGATAAGACTGATGGATTCACATGTCCAAAATGTGAAAATATCTAAAAATTATTAAAATTCATCCATACATCGATTTATCTATTGTTTCATCCGATGAATTATTTGGTGATGGAAATCCACTAAAATTAGCACGCAGTATTTTTTGAGTATGTCCTGATACTCTGGCAACATTGTCCCAGGTGTTATGAAATGACACTCTGTCTAAAGTCTGTTCATCAACATGCGAGAAAATTGCCAATCCTACAATGTCTTCCTTGTCTTTCATCCACTGGTGTCCTACTCCACACGTAGTACAAATTTCACTAATCTCCATGATTGCTTTTGAAAATGATGGATTTTTCAATACCAATAATTTTGCATCTTCTGGAGGAAATCTCATGTTGACATTAACCTGAATCCTGTCATCTCTGTTTACATTTTTGCTAACAATTACGTTTGCTCCAATGTGAAATTGCCATTCCACTGTCTTACTTTTTTCTCTTACTTTTTCTGTTTGATCTTCATATTTGATATTGGTAATTTTTATAAAATCTTCTACAAGTCTTTTCATTTCTTCAGAAGTCTTTTTCATGAATCAAATTCCCAACTGTACAATATATGCATGTTATAGAAAAAAGGAATTAATGGCTGTGTCCACAACCACAGGAATCATGACCTTCATGTCCTTGGGATTCTTTTCCTGCACATCTGGAACATTTGTCTGACCCCATTGGGGAAAAGAAACTAATTCCACATGATACACATTTCATGTTTGACATGCTATTTGTAAAAAATTGCCGTATTTATTGAATACGTTCCTAATTTACGAAAAATAATGATAATTGATTCACTGTGATGGATTTGCTTTTCCAATATCTGCTGATTCATCATTCTTTTTGAATACTCTGTATTCTCCAATTATTGAATCGCATTTTTCACAGGTATATTGCCCTCTTTCAACAAGTACTAGATTATCTGCAACTTCCTCATTGGTATTCTCTTCTAGGTGAATCTTTGGCGGATTTTCAAATTCTGTTTCACAATTATTGCAATAATGCTTGAACATTTTTTCTGTTTCAAGTTTTCCTATTGGTGCTAAAAACAACTTCCCTACACCTAAATCTGCTTTTTTTGCTTGTTCATCAGTTAAATCCGCAATAATATAACCGCCAGATCCTTGAACTTTCAATTCTGCCATTTACATTGATGTCATTTTTGGCATTAAAATACTATTTGTAATTAATTTGGAGAATTTTTCTATAATTTTTGATCTCAGAGAAAAAAGCAGTCTCCTTTACTTTGGAGACTCTGTAATTGTATTAACTAGTTTATGTGAGCACTGGGCCCCCAGCTAACACCGCGAGATGTCTCTGACTCAATGACTGTATTAGAACTATGTTTTTGTTAAAAAAATGGGGCCAAAAATAATTACTTTTAGGTTAATTTTGTAAACGCTTGATTAATCGACATACATGTAATCTGTGGGATCAGTAGATTCTTATCTAAAATTTTTGGGAAAATTCTATGGCCAAAATAAAACAAAATTCTCCTGTATTGTTTTTCTATAATAATTCCAAAAAATGGCTTACAAAAATTTCAAAAAAAGAATCATTTCATACTCATATTGGTGTAATCAAACATTCTGACGCAATTGGCAAAGAGTATGGTTCTAGATTAATTACAAACAAAGACAAGTATGTCTATCTTCTAGAGCCAACAATGTATGATTATGTGATGAAAATTCAGCATGGCACGCAGATTGTATATCCAAAAGATCTTGGGTACATTGTTGCAAGAGCTGGGATAGGAAGTGGCCAAAAAATTTTAGAAATTGGAACTGGAAGTGGCTCACTTACATCATTTGTAGCCAACATCGTAAAACCACGAGGACATGTTTACACTTTTGATGTGGATGAGAATTTCATGAAGATAGCAGAAAAAAATATCAAAAAAGCTGGAGTTTCTAAATATGTCACACAGCAGAATTTGGATCTTAAAACTGCAAAAACTTTACCCTTAGAAGATATGGATGTGGCCTTAATTGATTTGGGAGATCCTTGGATTGTAATTCCTAAAGTTCGACAGATGCTAAAGGGCAGTGGAAGTATTTTTGCTATTTGCCCTACAATGAATCAATTAGAAAAATTGACAATGGCTCTAGTTGAAAATGAATTTACCGATATAGAATCAACTGAACACATACTGCGTACAATTGAAGCAAGAGAGGGAAAAACCCGACATTCTTTCCAGGGGATTGGGCATACCACATACCTTTGTTTTGCAAGAAAGGCGTTTTTTGGAAGAGAGTCAAGAAAATTCCTTGAAAAATCAACAACTGAGAAAATCAAACCAAAAACTACAAAGAAACCTGTAAAGAAACCTACAAAGAAATCCTCTAAAAAATCATCCTAGTCATTCGTGAAAGTTCAAAACAAGATTTATTCATCTATTTTTTATGATATATTGTAATGATGGCAAAAAATCTAACCCTTTCAATAGTTAAGAAATTCATTCCTGCAAGAAAATCTAGATCTCGAAAAGGTGACAATGGAGTAGTTCTTGTGATTGGTGGAAGCTACATCTATCATGGTGCGCCTATTTTGTCCTCAATTGCAGCTCTTAGATGTGGAACTGATCTAGTTTACACTTCGGTTCCAAACATCAATGTGACTCCAACTCGAGCAATATCCCCAAATCTTATTGTAATTCCTTTAGTTGATCAAAAACTAACTCGTGGTGCAGTAAACAAACTTTTAGGTGCATTACCCCGAAATTTAGATTCTGCTACAATTGGAATGGGTCTTGCAATACAAGAAAGAAATGCTCTGTTACATCTTGTAAAATCACTTTTAGATAGAGATGTGCGATTGTCACTAGATGCAAGTGCATTAATCCCTGAAGTTCTCCCTTTATTGGCAAACAAGAATGTTGTAGTGACACCGCATGCTGGAGAATTTAAACGACTATTTGGAGAATCCCCATCCAATTCAAAAAATGAGCGAATCAAGCTAGTTGAGAAAAAAGCAAAAGAAAATGGTATTACAGTTTTACTAAAAGGTGCGACAGATGTAATTTCTAATGGCTCTACAACATATCTTTATGAGAAAAAAATCCCTGCCATGACAGTTGGAGGCACCGGTGACGTTCTCTCAGGATTGGTTGCAGGATTGCTCTCAAAGAATCGTAATTCCCTAGAATCTGCAGCAGCAGCTACATTAATCAATGGTTTGGCAGGTAAATCTGTTCAAAAGAAATTAGGGTTACATATGACTTCGATGGATCTCTTAGATGCAATTCCCACTGCAATGAAACCATTTGACAAAATTGTGTGACTGATATGAATCCACTTCACTATGTAGATTCTAATATGGATAATTTAATTTTGGATCTTCAAACTCTAATAAAACAACCTAGTGTTTCTGCAAAAAATGAAGGCATTGAAGAATGTGCAAATCTTGTTGCAAAGATGCTGAAAAAATCTGGCATTAATGCTGAAGTTTTACGATTGAAAAAAGGTGTAGCACCAATAGTCTTTGGAGAAATAAAATCAAAACAAAACCCAGCAAAGACTATGATGTTTTACAATCATTATGATGTCCAACCTGCAGAACCTTTTGAATTATGGGTTGATCCTCCATTTAGTGGAACAAGGAAAGGAAACAAAATCTTTGGAAGAGGAGCAACTGATGACAAGGGTGAATTAATTACCAGAATAAAAGCAGTTGAGGCTTGTCTAAAAACAACTGGCGATGTGCCTTGTAACATAAAATTCGTAATTGAGGGAGAAGAAGAAACAGGAAGTGCTCATATTGAAGAGTACCTCAAAAAATACAAAAAGAAATTTTCCAGCGATGGTGTAATTTGGGAATTTGGATATGTTGATGCAAAAAATAGACCAATTATTGGACTTGGTATGAAAGGGTTACTATTTGTTGAATTATCAGTTACTGAATCAATCAGAGATGCTCATTCTAGTCTGGCAGTTTTGATTAAAAATCCTGCATGGCGGTTAATTGAAGCAGTAACGACATTGCGTGATTCCAATGGAAAAATCCTCATAAAAGATTGGTATGATGAAGTTACCCCACTTTCAAAAAAAGATTTGAAATTAATTGACAGTGAACCCTTTGATGAAAATGTCTTTAAAAAAGAATTTGGAATAAAATCATTTTTGGGAAATAAAAAAGGACTCGATGCAAAAAAAGCCTTAGTTGGTGATGCCACTTGCAATATTGCAGGATTTGTCTCTGGATATACTGGGGATGGTGCCAAAACTATTCTTCCTGGTAGTGCATTGGTTAAGATTGATTTTAGATTGGTACCTAAAATGGATCCAAAAACGCAAGTGATGCGATTAAAAAATCATCTAAAATCTAAAGGATTCTCTGATGTTAAAATCAAAATTTTTCATGGGGAGGCAGCTGCTAGAACTGATTCTTCTAGCCCTTTTGTTTCTCAAGTAAAAGAAGCAGCTGACAAAGTATTTGGAAAATCTATTCTAAATGTATCCAATGCTGGAACCGGTCCCATGTATCCATTTGTTGAAATTCTAAATGCGTCATGCATATCTATTGGAAGCACATACATGTTTTCAAGAATTCACTCTCCAAATGAATTTGCAAGAATTGACTTGCTAAAGAAAACTACAAAATGTATTTGTTTGATTATGCAAAATTTTGCAAAACACTAGTGAAGACATCTAGGTAATTTTTTGATTGCCTGTGCAATTGAAATTCTTCCTGGACCTGCAATCATAATTACTATTGATGATGCTAATAACATCAACTCAAATTCTACTCCTCCATCTCCTGTTAAGCTTTGAGCTCCTTTGACATAGAATATGGCCCCTAACATAATGATTGAAATTAACACTGTCGATAATCTGCTGAGAACTCCAAAAACTAACAAAATTCCTGGAATTAGTTCTGCTAATGCAATTGGGATCTGCATTTCTGCTGGAATGCCCGTGTTTGTCAAAAAATTTACAAATCCTGGATTGAATTTGGATATTCCATGTACGATAAAGATCACGCCTATGGCAGATCTTAAACCTATGAATACTGCATCATTTAGAATTTTTCCTTTAATCTCAGCAGAAGTCATCATGGTTCTCTAACATTTTCCGTATAATTGCTTTACCCATTATTTGCGCGTGAAATGTAGAAAGCCCTTTATTATGCGGCAAAATTATTTGGAATATGTCAATGTATATGCCAGGAGCAACTGCTGTTGGAATTACTTTTGATGGTGGTGTAGTTTTTGCCAGCGAAAAACGAATTGCATTTGGAAATTTTCTTGTAAGTAAATCCACAAAGAAAACATTTCCTATTACTAACAAAGTCGGTGCAGCCTGCGCTGGTCTTGTGGCTGATATGCAAATTTTAGCTTTACAAATAGCCGCTCTTGCAAAAATCCGAAAAATGGAACTCAAAAGAGATGTTCCTCCTAACACAGTTGCAAAAATGATGTCAAATATGATGTATGAACGAAGATATTTCCCATTACTAACTCAGGTAATCGTTGGCGGTGTAGTTGATAAACCAATTATGTATACCCTTGATCCATTAGGTTCAGTTCTACCTGATGAATACGCAGCAGTTGGAACTGGTGCTGAAATGGCATTAGGTGTACTTGACCCTCAATTCAAGCCAAATATGACAAAAGATGAGGCAATTGATTTGGCAAAAAGAGCAATTCGTTCTGCAGCTTTGAGAGATTCTGCAAGTGGTGATGGAATAGACATACTTGTAATCACCAAAGATGGTACTGAAGAATTCACAGAAGAAATCAAATAAATCTAAATTTTTAATCAAATCATCAATGTTGTTTTTTGTTGATGCAATGCTTGGCAATATTGCCAAAAAATTACGTTTACTAGGATTCGATTCTGAATATTTTTCGGATATTGGTGATTCCGAATTATTAGAGAAATCTCGAAATGAAAACAGAACAATAATTTCAAAAGATCAGAATTTAATTAAACGCGCAAAAAAGATGGGCATCCAGTCTATCTACATCTCAAAAGAAGATGAAATTGAACAATTTCTAGAGATTCTTGAAAAGACACATTTAGAATTTAATGAAATTTCTGGTGATGTCGCAAGATGTCCTAAATGCAATTTTAGAACATCCCAAATTAAAAAATCTGAAATCATAAATGAAATTCCAGAAAAAATTTTAGAATATCATGATCAATTCTGGAAATGCGATGGATGTAATCAAATCTATTGGGAAGGAACACACATTAAAAATTTGCAAGAGTTTGTTAGTAAAATAAACTTTTAGACTTAATCATAAATTGTTTTCCCTGTTTCCCAAAATTTGTCTGAGATGTAGTGGATGTTTTTTATGACTTCTCCCTTTTCCATACCTTCCAACTCTGAGCTGGACACCATTGCCTTTCCAACTGCCAAAAATTTATGTTGAGATTCTTCTACAATGCAAACAAGTTGATCCTTTTCAAATTCTGTGAATTTTTTAATTCCCGGTCTCATTACATTGGCACCCTTGCACATGAATTTTACAGCTCCCATATCGACCATAACGCTGGGAAATCTTTCTAACATTTTAGTTTCTGATAAAAATGGAAGATAATCTTCATCTATTTTTAATATCTTAATCCCCTCACCTGTGATTATTTGTGCATCATCTAAAATTTGATGTACTTTTAGATTTTTTATTTTGGGGAATTCCATATCCCATTTCTCTGAGACTGTTTTTAGGAGTGCGGCAGTTTCGCTCTTTGAAATTAAATTGGATTTCAAGTTCTTGCTATCTCTTGTCTGATGTCTAACAAATCTCTTAGAATGGAACTGGCAGTCTCCATGCCTCCTGCCCCCCTACCGATAATCGTTTGAGTTCCTGAGTGCTCTGATGTAAAAGCAATCGCATTTAATGTTCCATTCACACAAAGTGGATCGTCATTTGATATTTCTTTAGGACCTACAATAAGCTCCTTGTTACACGATGCAATTAATTTTACAGAGCAGTTATTCTTGTCGGCTCTTTTAATATCTTCAGTTGTCACATTTCTGATGCCTGTGCAATTGATGTCTGGTAATGTTACTTTCATCCCCATAATCCAGTTTGCAAGAATTACTAATTTAGCAGCAGCATCTAATCCATCTAAATCTAAAGACTCGTCTGCCTCAACATATCCTTTGTTTTTTGCATCTTTGAGTGCTTCCTCAAATGACATTCCTGTAGCCATATTTGTTAAAATGTAGTTTGTAGTGCCGTTTAAGATTCCGGCAAATGATGTTATTCTTTCTCCACTAAGACTGTTTTTTGCATAATCTAAAATTGGTGTTCCTCCACCTACAGTTCCACTAAATTTGAACATAACTTGATTGTATGTTGCAAGTTCCATGAGAGATGGAAAAGCTAGTGCCAGCGGACCCTTGTTAACTGAAATTACATGCATTCCTTTTTTCATTGCAGTAGTAATGTGAGTCATCCCAGGTTCTGCATCTTTGTAATTACTAGCAGTGGTCTCAATTAGCACATCTGCTTCGATATTTTTTAGCATTTCTACCCCTGACATTGAATTTTTTTTATCAGAGTAATTTTTTACAGTTCCAAATTTTTTCTTTACTTCTACTAGTTTGTTGAAGTCTAATCCTGATGAATCCACTGCACTTCCTTTACTATCAAACACTCCTACCACTCTTGGTTTTAATCCATATTTTACATAGATGTCTTCAGATCTTGATTCAAATAATTTCACCAAGCTTTGGCCTACGACACCAAATCCACATAGGATGATTCTCAAATCATTTCATTCCTTTTTACTGCATGTTTACAATTCATTTTATTCATTCGAATTTTATTGTTCATCAAGTGTAATGCACCATGTTTTATTCTAATTTGTTTTGGTGATGCTTGTATCATAGAGTGGATTGCCTGACTGCTTTCATAAATATTCTTAGTCGGATTATCTTTGTTTTTAATCAATTTTACGGCTAAAACACTGTAATCAATCTAACATTTAGAATGCCAATCAAGCGTGAATTCTATGTTCGTGTTTATATCTGCGCCACAATGAATGCAGAAATATGGCCCACTTGAAGTCTAATGATGATTGCACTTTAAATTACTCATATTTTTTCATAATTTATTACGCTCATAATACATTGTTTGTTCAAAAAACACACTTAGTTGGTAAATTATCCATCTTGATCTTTTTCATGCTGTAATGAAACAGAATTAATACAATATCTTTGATTTGTCGGCTTTGGACCGTCATCAAAGACATGGCCTAAATGAGACCCGCATTTCTTACAATTGACCTCTGTTCTAACCATTCCATAGTCTGTATCTGAAACACATTCTATCTTATCCTCTGATACTGGTTCCCAAAAACTAGGCCACCCAGAACCTGAATCAAATTTTGCGTCTGATGAAAAAAGCTCTTCCCCACAACAAACACACTTGAAATATCCTTCAAGTTTGGTGTTATTGTATTTCCCAGAGAATGGAGGTTCTGTTCCATGGTTAACACATATTTCATATTGTTCGGGAGTTAGCTTTTCTTTCCACTCTTCAGGATTTTCAGAAATTTTATCAGTCATATTCTTTATTATTATTTTCTATATTAGAAGATTGTTCTATTTTTTCATCTGTTTACGTTTTTCTTCAGTTCTTTTTTCTGATTCAAATCTCTCCAAATCATATTCTTTCAAATCAACAAATTTCATAATTTTACTCAAGTTTGGATGTACTTTGTTAATTTCATGAAACATTTGTTGTGCAACACATCTATAATCAATATGCCCTTGTGGAACTGTTCTTAGCTCAATTAGATGACAAGCTTCTCTGAGATTAAATTTCATAAAATATGGATAATTGAATGCAAAGTTTACTACATATTGTCCTTGCTCAGGATATTTTGCTCTGATTTTATCAAATGTTTCTTTAGTTTTATTCATACAATCTTTAAAGTCTTTTTCAATTCCAAGAATTTTAATCTCATTTGGAATAATGTATCCATGATCTGTTGTAAGCAATTGTCTTTCTAAAGTTAATGCTCTATGTCTGTGAAAATCTCTGAACATTCCAAAATTATTACATAAATCGAACGTATAGTAAACTGTTTCAAATGCTCTTGAAGGTCTATGGCGTCTATTTTTTCGGAGTTTGGCAAATTCATTGATCATTTTGATTTTGTTCTGAATAGGAATTTTCTTTACTTGTTGTATGATATTTTGATATGATGTACTTGGTGATTGCTCATAAATTACACTGGTAATGATTTTATCTATTGCATTTTTTTCTGATTCATGATCTACAAGTTTAGTAATTGTTTCTGTGATTGGGTTTGATTTGATTTCCTTTCTAGCTATTGCTTTTGATTTATTTTTAATATCTTTAAGATATTTTTGAAACGCTTTTCCATATTTGTCATCTGCCCTTCTAACAAATGATTTGATAGTTGTATCCAGTTCTTTTTTGATTTTTGAGGCTAAATCTTGCTCTTCTTTAAGTTCAGATGAGCCTAAAACTGTAAGAAGATATTCAAACGCACGTCCATTTCCTGTGATGCCAACATTTGTTAAAGTTGATGCTGGAAGAAGACCTCTGAGAATATCTAATGCTTTAGCTTTGGTTGATCCTTTGTAAATCATATTTGCAGATTTTACATCAGCTTCATTTTTTAATTTAGAAAATAATTTTTCTTTTCCATCTATAGAATCTTTAAAACTATATTTTTCTATGGGATATTTTTCTCTAATATAATTTATCATGGGTTCTATGTTTTTTGAATAAACATCAAACGAAAAATTACATGTTTCTTCATACATGTCTGCAAATTTTGATTTTGTAATTTCAGGATCTCTGTAAAATCTGTATTTTCCTTTTTCCTTTTTGTTCCATGCAACATATCTGGATGATTTTTCTAAATATGACAAACCTATTCTTCTGTCTTCGATTTTTTTTACTGCAATGTTTGATAGTCCTTCAATTGCAATTTGCGCTTCGCCTAATTCTGCAACAGAGTCATCCCCGTATTCTAAAAGTACTCTGTTGTAAAATTCCTCCCCTCTGTTTTTATTTTTTAAAAATTCATCAAGAAATATTCTCCTCATACTTTTGTCCGTCCTACTATATCTTGACATCAATGCTCCACGATCTACTTGTCTTGGAGTAATTATTGCAAAGACATTTCCTTCAGTGTTTGAAAAGTGATCTGATAAAATCCTTCTTTCACTATCTGAGAATTCTGACAATATCGATCTCTGGAAACTCAATTATTAATAGTCTATTTCTTTTTTCCAATTTGAATTAGATCGGGGCCCTTGTCTCTGTTTTTATCTTGACCTTTTGCTTGCCATCTCAACAACACTTCTTTGAACGATGCTGCATCAGCTTCATTTTCTGTGTACATCAATGTTGTGACCCAAAATCCATTCTTTGCTGTTTTTCCACCAATTGAATTCATCCAGAAATCATTTGGTAGATTTTCCAAAGCTTTGCTGTTTGGATCTTTTGTGGTTTCAATCCATCTGTTTGCAACAAAATTCAAAATTTGTTCTAACTCTTCTTTTTGAATCATGAGGCTACTTTTTCCTATCTAAATTTTAAAATTACTGAGACCCTCACGAAGAAAGTTAGTGAATTTAATCTTACCAAAACCAAAAACATTACTTACACTTTGTCGGTTATACAAATCTCTAAACTATCACACATGACCCACGACGATATCGAAATAATCGGTAAAAACGTCAAAGACATGTACGGAACATTCATGGGTAAAGTCGTAGGAACAATAACTGACATTGACGGAAGTATTCAATCCGTTGGCATTGACTGCGGTTCTCAAGGATTGCAGCAAATCCAATATGAGCAACTTGTAGTACAAGGCGATGTTGTTATTTTCATTCCAAAATGGAGACTCGATTCTCAAAGACTCATTCGTGAAAAACAACTAACTATACGTCGTCTAAAGGCATTGATAGATATTGTTTCTGAAAATGATGACATGAAGATAGATGCTGAAATCATTCATGAAAAATACAAGTCAAAACTTGCATCACTAGATGAAACAGAAAGAGAAATCAAAGCCAAACTTGAGGCAAGATTGACAGAGTTAGATGAACAAATGAAGTCTGCAAAAATGCTATCCTTTGATGCAAAAGTACAATTCAAGAGTAATGAAATCTCTGATGCAACATTTGAGACAGTGAAAGCATGTACAACTGAAATAATTGAACATGTAACTCATGAAACAGCTGAAATCGCAAATGTAAAGAGTAGAATTGCTGATCTTGAATTGGAAGTGCAAGAGATAACTGCCCCTCCGACACCAGACATCCAAGAATCTGCCGTTTCATATCTGGAGACTCCTGAACCACAACAAATAGTTCAGACAATTCTTCCAGAAGCGCCAACCGAACCCGTAGTACCACATTCAGAACCAATTGAAGCAACGGTTTCCACAATACCTGAACCTCCAACTGAATCTGAAACCACATATGCATTTCCAGAACCACCCCAACAGGTGACAACAGGGACTTCAAAAGACGACAACGATGACGATTGGCTTGCTAGAATGGAAGCACAATAATTTTTTTAATTTATTTTTTTAACACTTAGAAAGATCCAAGTTCATACACTTTTTGATGGATGAAACATATGATATTGGTCTGGGAAACAATGATGTTAATTTAAGAAAAAAGGCTGATTCTGATTTTGTATCATTTTGGGATGAACAGGCAAAAAATCTTTCATGGTTCTCTAATTGGGAAAAGACACTGGATTGGCAACCTCCTTTTGCTAAATGGTTTGTTGGAGGCACAATTAATGCCTCATTTAATGCCCTAGATGTGCATCAAAAAACCAAATCTGACAAATCTGCCATATTATGGGAGGGTGAGAATGGTGAATCTCGAGTTATCACTTATGGTGAAATGTTCTCACAAGTCAAAAAGTTCTCAAATGTACTAAAATCACTTGGAGTCAAAAAAGGCGATCGCGTAACTATCTATCTTCCTATGGTGCCTGAATTGCCAATCACAATGTTGGCATGCGCAAGGATTGGTGCAACTCACACGGTAATTTTTTCAGGATTTAGTGCAGCTTCTATCAAAGATAGAATAATTGACTCCCACTCAAAAGTTGTTGTTACTGCAGATGGTGGATATCGACGAGGCAAAATTGTAAAACTCAAAAAAGTAATTGATGATGCAATCAAAGATATTGATTTTGTGGAACATGTAGTGGTGCTAGAAAGAACAAAAAATGAAATTCCTATCTCATCCAGAGATAAACTATGGAGTGATTTGATGAATAATGTTTCAGATTCATGTGATGCCGAAAAATTAGATAGCACTCACCCCCTTTACATCTTGTATACTTCTGGAACTACTGGCAAACCAAAAGGAGTTTTGCATGGAACCGGCGGCTATTTGACACATTTGTATTCTACTTTCAAGTGGGCATTTGACATTAAAGATTCTGATGTCTTTTTTTGTACTGCAGATATTGGTTGGGTAACAGGTCATAGCTATGTTGTCTATGCGCCCCTCTTACATGGTGCAACTCAAGTAATGTATGAAGGTGCGCCTGATTTTCCTGATGAGTCTCGAATGTGGGATATATTGCAAAAATACAATGTTACAATTTTTTACACAACCCCTACTGCACTGAGGATGTTTATGAAATTTGGCGATAGCATTCCAAATTCGTTTGATCTTTCTTCGTTAAGATTACTTGGAACTGTAGGCGAACCAATCAATCCAGAAGTATGGAAATGGTATTTCAAAACTATTGGAAAGGAAAAATGTCCTATTATTGATACTTGGTGGCAGACTGAAACTGGTGGAATGCTGATTTCTCCATTACCTGGATTGGAGACAATTCCACTGAAACCTGGTTCTGGAACACGCCCAATTCCTGGGGTGAACATTTCTGTAGTTGATGAAAATGGAAATGATGTATCTCCTAACATCAAAGGATATCTTGTAATAAAAAATCCATGGCCTGGAATGCTTTTGACATTATGGGGTGATGATGAAAAATACAACACTGTCTACTGGTCAAAATATGAGAATTGTTACTATCCTGGAGATTATGCTCTAAAAGATGATGATGGTTATCTTTGGTTGCTTGGTCGCGCAGATGATGTTCTAAAAGTTGCGGGACATAGAATAGGAACAGCAGAACTTGAAAGCTGTATTGTGTCTCATTCAGGTATAGCAGAATCAGCAGTATGTGGAATTCCTGACGATGTCAAAGGTGAGGTAATTATTGCATTTGTTGTTTTAAAACAAGGGATTACTGATTCTAAAATATTAGAAAAAGAAATTTCTGATAAAATAAGAAATGATATTGGTGCAATTGCCACCCCGAAACAAATCTATTTTGTTTCAAAACTTCCAAAAACACGTAGTGGAAAAATTATGCGGAGGTTACTAAAAGCAATTGCAAATAATGAAAAGATTGGTGATGTAAGCACTCTAGAAGATGGGGCTGCCGTCACTGAAGTACAAAATGCATTTGAAGATATTCAAAAATCAATAAAAGAACATTCTGGATAGATTATTTTAGTTCTGAGAGATTAACTTGCAATAACATGTCAAACATTTTTTTAAGTCCATTATACTCTGATTTTGAATTCTCATCTAATTGATCATATTCTTTTTCTTTAATTTCGTTTAATCTGTTTTCTGCTTCTCTGAAAAATTCTTTGTATTCTTTTATCTTTTCATTGCTCATTTGAGTTAGATCGAAGATTACTGTATTGCTACCAAGTAAATTATTATTTTCATCATAAATGCTTGTTGCCTGTAACAATCCTGGAAATGTACTTTCATCTTGTCTTTTGAATGTGATTTTCCTATCTGTGACTTTTCCAGTCTCAAACCATATTTTCAGGGACTCATTCATTGCCTCCCAGGATTCTTTGGTTATGTGCTCAAAAATTGACCTGCCTAGAATCTCTGATTTGGCATACCTCAAGTTTGCTGCATATGTTGAGTTACAATCCAAAATAATTCCAATTGAATTAATTCTCCTCCACATAACTGGGGCATCTTTGAGTGTCTTTCTTGCTTCTGTCTGAGACATTTTTTTGATTAATCAAGACTAGTAATTAAACTAAAAATTCTCGAACCAATCTGAATAAAATCCTTAATCTATTATTTACGACAAAAGGAAGAAACCGGATTAGGACTTGGCATCATGCAAGCAAATCATTGAAATGCATGGGAGAGCAATTAATGTGAAAAATAATCTATATGTCCTTTTCCATTACTTTGCCAAATAATTTTTCGCCTTAATCTAAAAACACTGGTTGGGGTTGAAAATTTACATTTATTTTTTCATAGTTTGACTTTAATGAAATACTTTATTCAAAAAAGCGACTTTTCATTAGAATTTTTCTTGATTTTGCTTTAATTGTGAATTAAGTTTGTAACTAGTCTGATTGCTACACTTGTTAGTTTTAAGTTTGAACTATAATTTAAAGTGGGAAATATTGACTATTTCTTTTAATAAATACTATGATAACGGAGTAATCATTACTAGTCCTGCATCATTTGGAACGAATCTTATCATGGCAATATCTTCTCCCAAGACATTATTTTTTGCACTCAAATCCCTTGGAATCTGACCATTTACAGTTACTACCATTTTTGATGTGACAAATTCACTAGGAATGTACATTACAACATATTGTGGTCTGTCAATAGAAAATGAGATCATATTCACTTTAGGGATGAATTGAAAGTCAGAAATTACTGCAGGACTTTGTATATCGATAATTTTTGAAGTTCCTTCAATGAATTGGGGTTGAAATTTTTCTCGTATATCTTCAGTAAGTGGTTTGATTTCATATTTTTCTGAATCTTGAATTTCTAATCGTAATCCTTCAAGGCAGTAATTTTGACTTTGTTGATCTTCAATTAGTTTACATGATTTTGAACCCTCCTCAAGATCATGATTGGTGAAAAATGCCAAAGTAGTTCCAATAGACATACTACATTCAACAAAATCAACATTATCTAGTTTAGATTCATTACAAAGATTGGAAACAGCATCAGATGTTATTCCTTGTCTGGTTAGAACGTTGTCCGTGTATTGCATCATTACACCTTTCATACAGAGCCTGTTTTGGTAAAATGACATGTCATGGCACTTTTCCAATGAAGAGCCCAAATCTTCACCAAAATAATGTACCAATCCATGCCCCAATCCGTGAACACAGTCTTGATAGTTTGAAGATCCTATCAATCCATTACAAATTACTTTATAATCCGATGGGAGTGATTTGTTTTTTTCTTGCTCATCATGAAAATAAGCAGATAACACACCATGAAAATAACCTCCTCTGCACATGGTTCCATCCATTCCAATTAGATTTTCAGCGACATTGGGTTTTTTATTAAATGCAACATGTCCTACTTCGTGAGAAACAAAGTGACAGTCATCTATTGCACCCAGTTTAGATAATGCAATGGATAACTCTAAAGCATCAGAGTTATTTTCCTCATTTTCAGCCAGAACCCCAAAGAAATTAGAATAACATAGTAGACGTGATGAGCCATCATCCATTTTTGCACAATCTTTTATGTTTTGAAGATATTTTATTGCCAAATCCTCTGAAGATAAAGTAGGATCATTATCTACTATATCCAATATCCCATCATTGTCATCATCATCATCTTTTGTCGAGCCTATCCCATCAAAATCAAAATCTGCCCACTCGGTAGGATCAGTGTCAAAGAAATCAAGAGAGTCCAATATCCCATCATTGTCATCATCATCATCTTTGTTATCCCCTATAGAGTCAAAATCGATGTCACTCCATTCAGAAGATTCATTGTCAAAGGCATCTACTTCATCAGAAAAACCATCATTGTCATCATCAGAATCACATTCATCACCTAAAGAATCTGAATCAAAATCAGTCTGGTCTATGTTTGGATTATCAATACAGTTATCAAAAAAATCTGTAACGCCATCATTATCTTTATCTGCAAAAGTTACCACATTGGACCAGGATAGTATAGAAATAGACATTGAAATTGCTAATGCAACCAATAGAAATTTGATCTTTTTGTTAATCATACCGTGCGATTTCCGTAAGATCAATTACACAATTCAGCATTTTAGGATATCTACTCAATTATAATCATCTTAAGTGCTACAATTTTTTGATTTGTGTTTGGGATTATCTAGATGGTTGAAATTCTAAATTTCTTGATTATGAACTATTAAGTATGGATTAACTTTGTTAACTTAGGTTTAACTTTTAACATAATTGTTGTTCTATGATGGGTTATTGTTCAGGTAGATGTAAACAATTCAAAGCTATCAAACCAAGACAAATTGGCAGATATGCATCTGGACAAAAAAGATGCAATTTTTGCGAAATATTTCTAAACTATGATGGATTAAAGTGTCCTTGTTGTAATAAACAACTAAGAACCCTGCCTAGAAGTAGAAAAAATAAAGAATCACTTCTATCTCAAATTGAATCATTCTAGGTTCAGAGATAGTCGATTAACAATGTTAAGGAACCACTAAAAGGAATATTTTCTAAAAATATTCATGGGTTTGGGTGTAAAAATTATAATTTTTGCAATCGTAGCAATTCTTGTACAAATATTTGGAATTGTTTTATTGTAATTATATCTTTAAGATGTATTGTTTTACCACAAGAATAAGTCAAACTCGAATTATAAAAGATGAATTTGTTAGCTAAAACCACTGGTCTAAATTTTGACTTTTTCTCTCTAATGCCTTTTTCAATCTGTTTAATGTAGATTGAATTCTCTCTTCTGAGAAACTTCTTTCTTTTACTAAATAGTTTGTCATTCCTTCATAATCTACTTCGTTAAAAATAATCTCGTCGACATCTGCAACTTCTGGATCGAGAAAAATTTTCCGAATTTGCTGAAAATCAATTTCTTGGAGTTGCTCTTGAATTTGTGGGATATCTTCTAATCTTGAATGTTGTTTTATCATTTTTAATGCAGTTTTTGGACCAATCCTATCAAAACCATTGGGATTAAAATCCGTTCCAATTAAAATACCGATATCGATTAATTGCTCTCTTGTCAATTCTAATGCTTCTAGTGTTTTTTGTGTTTCAATTATTTCTGGCACTATGTCGATGTAGGTATTTCTGTTAGGTATTTTTCTTCTTCCGCTGTTAGTGAAATTTCTTATCAATCTTTTGGCTCCACATAAAATGGAATCAAAATCTTGACTTGCAGAAGCATAAGCTTGTCCTGTATTTGTGAGATGTGCTGCTGTTGCTTCTCCTTCTGATGGCGCATCAATATATGGAATGCCAAAATACGTTAGAATTTGTTTTGACTCTCTAACCATGCCATCTTTCATGCTAGTTGTCTGTTGAGCATATTTTCTTGCGTCTTCCATATTTCCTGCAGCTACTGCTTTTTCATATTTTACAGTTGCATCCTTTTTGATCTGTTTTCTACGCTCAATTTCGGCTGTTTTTAGCGATGGTGGTTTTCCATCAAACACGTAAACTGGTTTTATTCCTAATGAGAGAAAATTGACATTTCTGTAAAGTAATCCACTTAGATGACTTGTAATTCTTCCTTCAGAATCTGATAGTTGTAATCCATCTGGGCCTCTAATACTTGCTAGAAATTGATAAATTGCATTGTATGCATCAATTGCAATTACTTTTGTTGAAAATGCCTCCAGAGTTGTTTTCTCTCTTACTACCAAATCTTTTAGGTTTAAGCCCATATAGATTTCTAGTAATTTTGTTCTATTTTGTGTTTATGATTCATCTATGATTCATCTATAATCGTTATTTTGGATATTTCATTTCTTTTATTCTGCATTTGTCTAAAAATCGATTTTAATATGTCTGTGATTTGTAAAAAAACACAATGGTAAAACTATCATTACCTTCACGTCTGGAGGATAAAATTTTTAAAATAAAATTTGATTCTACTGACAAGGCATCTGAGATTATTTCATATTTTCCTTTATCAGAATCCGAAATGCAAGAAATTCTTTCGATTTTACATACCAAGTGATTTAAGGAGATTCGCTCAATTTTTGCAGATAAAATAACTACCAAAGAATGGGAAAATACCAAAGAACAAATCAAAAAGAAATTCATGGATGAATTATTTGATATTGATGATGTGCCTTAGTTTTGTACTGATTTGCTTTATTATGGAGAAAATTTCACAATAGGTGCCGGGATAGCCAAGTGGTACGGCGGCCGTCTCGAAAACGGCTACGCGTAAGCGTGCAGGGGTTCGAATCCCTTTCCCGGCGCCATGGCTTTAACGCAAATTTCAAAGCCCTTACTTTTTGGCATGTTTTAGGAACACAATTTATCAGAAAACGACACAAGAATGGTTCAGACATCTTAGGAATCAAATCGGATGTAGTCACTCATTAAAAGAAAAAGTCTATCTTGGAAAATAAAACATCACAGCAACACCAATCAAAACTATTAAAGAACCAATAATCTCAAATCTGTCTGGTTTTTTCTTGTCAATCCAATAACCCCAAATTATTGATGATACAACAAAGATTCTCCATAGGTAGCATAGACTTTACCAAAATCCGCAGGTTGGAATATCATGATAATTCCATATGAAAATAAAATTAAATCTCCGATAACTCCAAATATTTTTCTTTTATCAATTCGTAACCATTTCCATACAAAATAGCCTCCACCAATCTCACAAAGACCATCTAGGAAAAATAGTAGAATTGAAATAAAAAAATTCTTTGATTGTTCACCCATTATAATACAAAATGGAATAAAGATTCTATATTATAACTAATTTAGAGAAAATAGACTTGGAATCAAAGAAAAAACAATTTTGTGGTTATTGTCCTGAAGATAAATGTCTTTTAGATTGTAAAATATGTAATCCAAAATTAGGTAAAGGTTGTAATTGTTAGAGAAAAAAAGTGTGATTTTTTAATTTAGTTTATTCTTCTCTTGGGATCTTTCCTTTCTCATTGAATTGATCTTGAGTATACGATGTAGCATTTCCATATTGGATATTCAAATTCTTGTTTAGTCCCATAATCTCATTTTGAGTTACTTTAGCTTTTTCTTGGAATATTTTCATAGCATCTAAAGATGATTTGCCTTCATCTAATGCATTTTCCTTGGCATCATGTGCCTCTTTTGTTATTTTTTCTGTAAACAAGAACTGTTGCCAAAATATTCCTCTGAAAGAACTATCTACTTCCTGTATGAATCTATAAAATACATTTCTAGGACTATAGTACTCCATTCTTTTTTCAGAATCTTTCAAGTCTTTTTGTAGTTCTGCTTCTGCTTGTATTCTTTGTTCGTTAATTTGTTGTTGTTCTTTAGCAATTTCTTTTTTCTTTACTTCTATTTCCTTTTGCTCTTCAAGTTGTTTAATCATTTTTGAAAAAGGATCTAGTTCAACATTTCCATCAGTTACTTTAGGGATCTGTTCTATTGGGTTGGTAATTTTTAATTGCTTTGTTGGTAGACTCTCTGATACTTGATATATTATTTGAGCATCTGTGAATCTGTTATCTTTTTTTGCATAAACCGTAATGGTGTATTCTCCTATTTCTGCAGGTATCATAGATGTTACATAGAATTGACCTGTAGAATTAGTTGAGGTTTTTATTTTTTCAGAAGGAAAATTGACCTGAATTTGTACATCTGAAACAGGGGTTTTGTCCAATGTGAATGCATTGCCACTTACAAATGGATACTGACCTGCCTCAAATTCAGATAAACTGTTAATGGTAAATACAAAGTCATCAGTAGCCCATGCAGAATTAGCTAAAAACAAACCTAACATGAATGAAAATAATAACATGTAAGTAATTTTGAACATGAATTGGTTTGGAAAAAATGAAATTAATTCCCAATATCCAAAAATATGATCAATTTATTGTAAATTTGTAGAGTCGGATCGAAGATTGTATCAATCTTTAAAATCAAGCTACTGTGATTGATAAAACTTTGGGTTCACTTAGAGGAGTTGAATTTTTTATGTTATCCCATACAAAAACTGTAGCTTTGTAAGTTCCTTGAGATTCGGGTGTCCATGACAGAGACACATCGAATTTTTGTTTACTGACAAGCATTCCCGAAATCCACGATATTGAAATCACTTGCTCAGAATCATTTTGAATTTGTACAAAGTAAGTAAATGGTTGATTTTGTTCATTATTATTAATGACATCCGCTGAAATTTGGACAGGTGTTTCATCAGATGCATATTTTAACGGATTGCCTATTCTATCTGTTAATTGGATCTGGTCTGTATCGATTATTTCTTTAAAATTTGATTTTATGTGTTGACTTGCAAGTATCTTTTCTTCTTTTTCACTGTGTTGAATTGTAGAACCATTTGAAGAAAAATCAAAATAAGTAAATTCCATAGTTGCCACATCGTTAAGATATAGTTGGGCAGAGTATAACCCATTACTGGTAAAATTTTCATCAACATCCAAATTTATTTGAAAATTGCCCTCATAGTCAGACCGTGTTGTTTCAAGTACCACAAAATTATTTTCCGAGTCCCTAATGATTATTGAAACTGGTTCATTAACATCCAAATCTCCCACTGTTCCAGAAAAGACTACCGTCTCTCCTTTTTGATAAAGAAGTTTATCTGAGAAAATAGATTCCACGTCTGCATAAGCAGGAATGCTTCCAGAAATTATTGTAACAGCCAATGCAAGAATAAGGAATTGTTTGAACATGTTCTGTTATTGTTTTTTAAATCTAAAATTTACGGTATAAAACAAAGTAATTTTGAAAATCAACATAAACTAAGTCGGATTGATGATTGTATCAGGCAATAAAGTTATGAAACAATATTTCTAAAAAAAGAAAAAGTAGTTAATCGTACCTTGGTAGTTTTCCATACTTGTCAAAGGTAGATTGAACTGTATTGTCTGCTAATCCGTGTTTTATGTTGAGGTCTTTTGTAATGTCTATTAGTTGCACTCTTTTGACGGCACCTGCATTGTGATATGCCTCTCTTGCTTCTTGAAGTGAACCGCCATTATCTAGAACTGATTTCATTGCTTTTCGTGCCTCAGATACCTTTTGTTGCTGAAAATTGAACATATCCCAATACACTAACTGAGTATCAGCAGGTTTTGAAGACACAAAACTGGTAAAGGATGCCTTTGGTGTATGATCTTTGTATTTGTCATTCATTCTGTCAAGTTCTTTGTTTAGTTCTTGCTTTGCAACGGCTCTTTGTTGATCAATGAATTTTTGGTGTTCTTGTTGTTTTTTCTTTTCATCTTTGATTTCCGCCATTTGTTTTTTCATCAGCTCTATCTTTTCAAGTATTGACTTTGCAACAGGATCTTTGTTAATTTGTTCAGCGTTTCTTACTGTAAAATCATTATCTTGCATTGTTTGTGCAAATGCTTGAACCGATTCATTTACTGAAACAGTTGATAATAACATGATTCCAAATATTGTGCTATAGATTACATGTTTTGAATTATTCCTAGTCATTGCACATAATTTTTTATTTTTTTATTTAGTGATTATTAACAATAAAATAGTAATCTTAATCTACAATAAAATTAATTACGTGCAGTTCAAATTCAATCTTGTATCATAAAGTTCTAAATGCAAACTATGATGAAAAAAACATTGCAAACTAGAACTGATAAGTTTGGATTATTAGCTATTGTGATTGGTATTGTTTCTAGTGTGTGGATTTTTGGATTTGCAGACGATGTTTTTAGTGTGTTTCAAGCTGGTTCAGATGAGATTTCTGATGTGCTGTTTTATGAAAACTTTCTTGAGCAAAGAGAATCATCTATTGCTGAAAATGTTCTTCAAGAAAATATTCTACTTCCACCTTCTCAACCTGTCTTGAGTGAACCTACACCATCAAATTCTAAAAAGAAACCAGAATCAATTCAATCAGTACCTGAAGAATCTATAATTCAACATGTTGAGAATGAGATAAAACAAGTTGAACCCAAAATGTCTCTTGAGAAAAAAATAATGCAATTAGAAAAGCAAACTTTCATTCTTTCTGGTGATGGGAGTGGCTATGAGGGTGCAGTACATTTGTCTGAACACGCACGACTGAATTTTGAATTAAATCCAGTTTCAGGTACAAAACTAGATGAATTTAATATTAAAAGTGGAACTCTCATTGTTGGTGGTCATACTTTTGTAATTGGGGGTGGCTCTGTAATTTTGGATCAAGGTATAATTTCAATTAGTATCGAACATGATGATCATAGAGATCCATATCTTGATATGACTGGAACTGTACAGGGTTCAATCATAAATGATGAAGACCTTGCCATTTCTTTTGAGAATCAATTACTTGGATTGACAAAAGAAGACCAAACCCCAATACATCTATCTCTTGAGTTAACAATGAAAATTAAGGATTAACTAGATATTCTCAAAGTGTCAAGATTGGTGTTTCTGTGTAATAACAAATGTGACAATTTCAAACTTGATGGGATTTCCAATAAACTAAGTTATGGAAATGGTTTCAAATGGTGTTCGTGCTGTTGTAGATTTTTAAGAATTGATAAATTTCGATGTCCTTGCTGTAATGCTACTCTCAGATCTAGTCCTAAAAATAAGATTAATAGACGATTAGGGTTTCTCTAGATGATTTTTCTTTTTCCTCATTATTCCAAAAAAGAAACTGATTAGAATACCTAACATAATTACGGATAAAACCAAATCAAATGAATCATCATCAAATGGTAATAGTTCTTGGAGTGCTTCAATTCCTAAATATATTGTAAATAATGAAAATGCAACTGCAATAAATTTTAGTTGAGACATTCGTGTCTTTTTGTAAGCTGATATTGCCATTATTGTCAAAAGTATGGAGAAACATGCAATGGCAACAGTAACAGAACCTGCAACCAAATCATCTTGTGTGACGATATCTATTGGGTCATCAAATGGATTAAAGTAATCAAGTTGTAATGAAATTTTTGATAGAAACGATAACTGAGAGTTAAACATTCTATCTAGTACCTATAATTATTTTTCATCAAATGCTGAAAATACATCTGTCATGTTACTAATCATAGCGTTCCATACAGTTGATTTACATTTGTTAAGATTGCTTAATACATTGTTTCGGTCTCTTAGACGATATACTGTATATTTTCCAGAATATTCTGTTTGAACAACTTGTAATTCTATTAGTCTTTTCATGTGCCAACTTATTGTGGATGATGATAATCCAATTCCCTGAGCTATTTCTTGATGTGTGGATGGTTCATGCTGAATCAAAAATATTACAATATTTCGTGGAGAATCCAAATTCAATACTGAAAGGATTTCATCATCAGACTCGTTGATATGGTAATAATTTTTGTAAAATTTTGTTTTAGTTGATTTGATTTTTCCCTCTCTTTCAAGCATAGTAAGATAGTATTGAACAGTCCCCATGGAAAACCCTAGATTGTTTTTGATTTTTCTGAGATGAGAGCTAGGATTATTCGTAATAAAGTCTAAAATCTTATCCTTGGGGGATTCTAAAATCTCATCCATGCATATCATTCACAAAATCACAGATTTAACCTATTCTACAAATTATTACAGTTTTTTGATAAACTTTTTTCTCTTAGATCTAGACTTGTACCATACAATGTTTTAATCCGACTATCATAATGTTTCAGGGTAGGAAATCCATGCATTATTTGTACGATCAATACGGTGTTTTCGTCTTTCCTTCCTAAATTATGATTTTTTATTGAATTAGTATGATACAAGATTCAATATGACCAAAAATTGGATGACAATTATTTTAAGAATTTTTTATGCCATATATTATGGCTCTAAAATGATTTCTTTTAGTAGACATTGAATATTTTAAAAGAATTTTTTAGATTCTTATCTAGAAATCTGGAGGAAATCTCATCAAAACTAACAATGTCTAAATTATTTCAACTAAAAGAAAAATCTGGCAAAATTCATCTCTTTGTAAAACAATAATTTTCTCTCTTTTGCCTCGTCTCTCAAATTCAATCTTGTATCATAAAGAAAGTATATTAAAAATTGTGTGAAATATTAATTGATAAATAAATCTGGTATAATTGCAATCTCTGCTATTTTGATAATATCTATTTCACTTGTTTTGATCAATTCTAAAGAGATCTCTATTACAAGACTACCTAATTTTGATGCTGATCAGGATAGCGTTGTTGACAATTTTGATAATTGCCCTAAAATAAAAAACAGCGATCAGACTGACTTTGACAAAGACACACTAGGTAATCCGTGTGATCTTGATGATGATAATGATGGTGTTGTTGATAAATTAGATGCATTTGATACTGATCCTACCGAGTGGGCAGACTTTGACTTTGATGGAACCGGTTCTATACTTGACAAAGATGATGATAATGATGGGATTTTAGATGATAAAGATTCAACGCCTAGTCCCATATCTGAAAAACTAATACAACAATATATGACCGAAATCGAGAGTTGTGTTTTAGCAGATGATGCTAATTCTTTTTTATGTTATGGGAATTTCTTTGATTCTTTGGTAAAAAATGAATCAAATAATGAAAATGCTTTGAAGTTAGCATTAGCATTATCTAAAATCAATGCTATAGGCGGCTGCCATTTTATTTCTCATGTGGTAGGACATGCAGTTTTTGATGAAACTTTGAATGTTTCTCAAAACTTTGACTTTGATGCTTCTTTATGTCGAGGGGGTTATTATCATGGGATTATGGGGGCATTTTTTCACAATCTGAAAGAAAACAATAAACCCATTTCTGATAACTATAAAGTAATCTGCGATGATCTTATGGGAACCTCAAATTATAGTGACTGCATACACGGATTGGGACATGGATTAATAAATTACAATCCCGCTAATTTAGAATCAGCTATTGAATATTGTCATCAAATGTCATATTTTCAATACTATTCATGTACAGCAGGAGTGATGATGCAATATACTGATAATCAATTAACCGAGTTTGGGGCGACTAAAGAAAATCTTTCTGACATGTGTTCTGAATCAAAATTAAATAAATTTACTTTTAATATGTGCAGTAAGAATATTGGAATAAGTTTGGCATTTCATAATAATCATGATCTGAATAAATCTTCTAAATTTTGTCAAATGATAGAAAATGAAAAAGGCAGTGAAATTTGTCTTGAACAATTAAAGAAAGAAATTTTAAAAGACGAACTAGGTACGCAAACACAATTTACAGAAAATGAAAAAACAAAGTTTCAACCCCAATGGATAAAACAAGGGGATGGAAAATGGATAGTTGATTTTAATTCCAAGGCTGTAATTTCTGATTTTGAATATGTTGAAGGAATCAAAATGATGCAATTTTCTTTTGATGTGCCTGAAATGATCAAAATTTATGCTTGGAATGAACTATTACCCGAAAAATTAATTGTCACAATTAATGGAGAGCATGAAAGAAATGTTGTGATAAAACGTGATACAGTTGAACCAATTACATCCATCATGATTTCCCCTGATGTGTCTGGAACAGTTTTGATCGTACCCTTACCCGAGTAATGAAGTAAAAAAATCAACAATTGTTTCAATGATATTTTTCATGTTGTGCTTTACAAAATTTGTATTTAATCTTAAATCAAATTCAAACTTGTATTATAACATATAGAAAGAATTGCCAAATGCATGATTTTGTGTTTAGAGATTCAGAAAATTGGGAAAAACAATATTTTGCTATCTAAAATGTTAGAATACTGTGAAATGACTGTTTAGAATCCGTGAAATTCAGATCATTGGTGTTTCATCTTGTAGATTGTTTTCCAAGCTAATCTGTCTATGTTGACACAAGGTTCTGCAGATATCATACGATGTATCTTCCAATGGGAAGAGAATTCATATTTTTTGAGATTTGAATCCATTAGAAACTCTTCTTATATAATTTTATTTTATTTTGGAATCTGATTAGAACTTCACAAGCCTGAATCCGGTCGGGTCCGAACTGCCTAACATGTGCTGTGGCGTTGAAAAATTTGACCACGCCCTTTCCCGGCGGCTTAACATCATATAATAAGAAAATATTTAGAAATTACTGATTCGAATTCATCAAAAAATCAATACTCAAAATGAGCTGTTTTTGAGTTTTGTTGTATCTAGGGTTCAAATTGTAATGGAAGCATAATGTTTCGGGGGTAGAAATAAGGACATGCCGTTTGACCTTTTTTTCATGAAATTCATAATGT